>CAMOXE010000104.1 GCA_946628865.1 uncultured Clostridia bacterium
CACGGCGGGGAGGCGCTTGAAATAAAAGCGGAGATTGCTGAAAGTTATAATCAGCCTTCCTGTGAGACGGACGGTGAACACATTTACGTCGCTACGGTGCTGTACGAAGATGAAATATATTCCGACGAACAAATCGTTGCTGAAGAGAATACGGCGTTCGGGCACGAGTACGGCGAACCTGTCTTCGAGTGGAGTGAAGACGGTGAATATGGTTATACGGCAAAGGCTATCTTTACATGCTTGCATGATGAAACTCATACTTTGGAATTGACTGCCGACGTAGTGCAGGGCAATTATGAATTTACCGCCTATGTTGAGTATGACGGACAATCGTATAATGACACTTATTATCTCGAAAACCCAGACGAACCGATACCGTCGGACGGTGTAGTTATATCGCTTGAAAATGGGGCAATTTGTATTAATCCGAACGGCTATGCAAGGTCGGAAGGTGAGTTGTCGAGCAACCTGACTCCGTTTGTCAGTTCGGCGGCGAACCCCTATTTGATTGAGAATCAAGACATTTCTTGGTGTGATAATATTATTCAGGTTTACCAGAAAGATTCAAACCTTGCAACCGCTGATATTTATATAAAACTCAGCAACGTAAGGATTGAAGCAGGCAGTTGGTGTAGCCTTTTCCTGATTAAGGCAACGCAAACAGTCAATATTCATTTGATTATTGAAGGAACGGTTAATTTCGTCGGTGGTTCCGGGCAACAGATATTCAGCGCGCAAGGTAGCGGCGCGCCTACGGTCAATATCATCATTGACGAAACGTCGGCCGGCGGAACGTTTAACGCGGAAATTTCTGACGGGCTTACCTATGCTGAAAGCGGTACTATTAACGTCAGTTATCAATAAAACGGCTGACGTAATACAATGTTAAATTAATGATAAAAAATTTATCGGAGGATAAAATAATGGATAAGTTGTGTAAAAGTGCAATTGCCGAGTTTATCGGCACGTTCGTGCTCGTTTTCGTCGCTTGCGGCGTTGCGGCACTCACAGGCGGCGATATCGTCGCTACTTCTCTCGCTTTCGGTCTTACCATCGTTGCGATGGCGTATTCCGTGGGCAGAGTCAGCGGTTGTCATATCAACCCCGCGGTTTCTCTCGGTTGCTTGCTTACCAAACGTATGAGCGTTAAAGATTTTTGCGTTTACGTTATCGCGCAGATTTGCGGCGGTTTTGTAGGTGGGGTACTCTTTTTCGGAATTTGCAAAATGGGCGACGTACAGTTGCTTGGCAACGCTTGCAACGGCGTAGTCGGGGGAACGGTTGACGTTGGCGGTGTAATCGGCACGCTTTTGACCGAAATCGTGCTTACCTGCATTTTCGTGTATACTATTCTTAATATTACCGACGAAAAGGCCGGAACGGGCAAAATCGCGGGTATCGTAATTGGTCTTACGCTTACTCTCGTTCACCTTGTCGGTATTCGCCTTACGGGAACGTCCGTAAACCCCGCCCGTAGCATTGCTACCGCTTTTGCAGACCTTATCTACAACGGTTCTACCGAAGCGCTTGCGCAGGTCTGGATGTTCATAGTTGCGCCGCTTATCGGTGCGGTTGTTTCGGCTTTATTATATAAAGCAATCAATACCGAAAAAGAATAATATTTCGATAAAACGTTATTTACACAAAAAAAGAACGGCGTATTGCCGTTCTTTTTTTGTGGCAGGGGTAGAATGATACTGCCGAAACCCTTAAAAGGGCACTCTCGGCAGGACTTTGCCATCGTCGTCGTTTCGGCTTTTGGCTCGCAACAACGCGTTGCGTTATCACTTCGCTTTATGCCGAACTCCTCCTCTTCCCAAAAAATCTTGCTACGCAATCTTTTTCGGGAGCCCTAATAATTATCCGTCAAATGGCGACCGAACCTTGGTTCGACTAACTCTACTCACAATCAAAAATAACGGCATCCAAACGGATGCCGTTATTTTTGGCAGGGGTAGCTGGATTCGAACCACAAATTCAAAACCTAAAATAACTAGTAAAATCCTTATGATTTCGCGATTTCTTTTCCCCAAAATTTCCCCAAAAAATTTTGAAAATAAATATTCAGTCTTCTATTGACAAAACTATATTTTTCCGCTATAATAATATCAAATATTGGATTTGCGGAGTTTTTATGTATATTGTAAGACATATAGAAAACGTTATAAAAAAGTCGTTTAACACGTATCCTGCCGTTTTAATAACAGGACCGAGACAAGTTGGTAAAAGTACGGTATTGAAAAATTTATATCCGAATTATGAGTACGAGACGCTTGACGACGTGAATATGATACGTGCAATATCGAGCGACCCGACGGGATATTTGCGTTTAAAAGGCACGCCTTTTATAATCGACGAAGTTCAAAAAGTTCCCGATTTATTCGGTAGTCTTAAATACATTATAGACAAAGACAAGAAAAACGGCATGTATTTGCTTACGGGTTCGCAAAAATTAGAACTGATGAAAAACGTCAGTGAAAGTCTTTCAGGCAGAGTTTCTGTTATTGACTTGCTTGGACTGTCTTACCGTGAAATAAAAGACGATAAATTCGATAAACCGTTTTTGCCCACGCAAGAATATTTGTTAAATAGAAAACCTGTATCCAAACTTGATGTTAAGGGAATTTGGGAGACAATCCATAAGGGCAGTATGCCCGCGCTTTATGAAAACGACGAAAGGGATTGGGAAAGATATTATTCCGACTACGTAAACACTTATATTGAAAGGGATGTGCATAGCCTTGCGCAGATAGGCGACACTTTAACGTTTATGCAATTTATGGTCGCGCTTGCAGGCAGGACGGGAGAACTTTTGAATATGGAATCTTTGGCAAAAGATATAGGCGTTTCCGCGCCCACGATTAAACGCTGGCTTTCGTTATTGCAAGCGTCAAACGTGATATATCTTTTACAACCGTTTTCACTTAATACAACAAAGCGCGTGGTAAAAACGCCGAAAGTATATTTTACCGATACGGGGCTTGTGTGTTATCTATGTCGCTGGCTTACGACGGAAACACTTATAAACGGCGCGCAGGCAGGCAATATATTTGAAACTTTCGTCGTAAGCGAAATAATAAAATCGTATTATAACGCAGGTAAAGAGTCTAACCTATATTTTTTCAGGAACGGCGACGGGCAAGAAGTAGATTTAATATTCTATGAAAACGGCAAGATATATCCCGTAGAGATAAAGAAGACGTCTTCTCCGAACGTTAAAGATATAAAAAGTTTTAAGACTTTATCGACATATTTTCCGTCGGTTGAAATAGATGAAGGCGGAGTTGTATGCACAGCGGAAAGTGTATTACCGCTCGGACAGGGGAATAAAATAATTCCTATAAATTATATTTAGTTATTTTGGATTTTAACAAAAGTCGGAACCGGTAAAAAATTATAACGATAGCACGGAAAAATTACTTATTCAGACCATTCATTACGACGACGCGACAGTAAAAAGCAAACTTTTCCGTCAATGGCGGAAAACGGAGAAAATAAAAAATGACGAAAGAAATCACATACGGAACGATAATATTTGCGACGCTCATGGGGCTTATCGTGGGCTTTTTTGTTATGGTCATTCTCGACTCGTATACGAGCAAAAAAAGAAAGAGGATATACGTTGCGATTATTGCACTCACTTTTGTTCTCGTAATGCAAAACTTTATCGAATAACCCGAAACGTGTAACTTTACGGCGTCCATCGCGTATTGCTCGTGCGCGGTGCAGAAAACGATATTGATAGTCGGATTAAGTTTTTTAAGCTCCTTTGCGAGTTCTACGCCGTTTATAACGGGCATACTGATATCGAGAAAAGCGACGTCAAATGCGGCATCCTTCCTTATATATTCGAGCGCCTCGTCGCTTCTGTCGAATGATACGAGTTCTGCTTCCGGCCGTAGTTCGGTCAGACAATCGAAAAGGTATTTCAAGGCGTATTTTTCATCATCCGCAAGAAATATTCTCATGGCGTTTTCTCCTTGATTTTAGGCTTTTTAACTTTTTTCTGCACGGAAGTATCTGCGGCTTCAGGGATTCTGACGGTTACTATCGTGCCTTTGCCCTTTTCACTTTCGACGACGAGTGCAGCGTTCAAAAAGTATTCCAACCTGTTTTTGACTGCGCGCAATCCAACGCCCTTGTTATCCTTCAACGTTCCGACGTCGAAGCCTACAGAAAGACGGGACAGGCGCTAACAAGGCATGAAGAAAGAGAATTTATCAGCGCAATCAAAGGACATAAGTTTGAAAATATTTACTTAAAAATGTTATATTCGGGCGTCAGACCTTGCGAAATCAATTCGATAGAAGAGAACTTATTCGAAGGGACGTTAAAAGTAGAAAACGGCAAATTAAAGAATTACCAAAAGAATAAATACAGGGTACTGCCTATATTTCCGATGTATAAGCCTTTCGCCGACGGCAAACAAAGAAAGGTAAGCCAACAAGCGTTAACGGAAGAATTCAGCGCGTTATGCCCGAACCACACGCTTAAAGATTTAAGGCACACGTTTACCACAAGGGCAAGAGAGTGCGGAATAGATAACGAACTTGTGGCAGTATGGACAGGGCACAGTTTAGGAAATATAACGAGCAGCGTTTACACGCATTTTTCAATGGAATTTCAAAAAGAGCAAGCCGTTAAATTAAAATACATTATATAATTACAGACGAAAAACCTGAAATCTTTCCCCGAATTTTCCCCAAAAAGTCGATTTTTTCGGAAAATAAAACACTATATATTGCGTTTATCGACTAAATAAATCTACAATATATAGTGTTTTGGCGGAGAGAAGAGGATTCGAACCTCCGATACCTTTCGGTATACTCGCTTTCCAAGCGGGCACATTAGACCACTCTGACATCTCTCCGCGTCGTCGTTTCGGCTTTTGGCTCGCAACAACGCAACGCGTTATTGCTTCGCTTTATGCCGAACTCCTCCTTATCCCGCAAAATCTTGTTTCACAACCTTTTGCGGGAGCCCTGTTTTCCGCTCGCCCTATTAGTTCGAAACAATCTGTTGATTGTTTCTTGACCTTACGGGCGGCTCCTCCTCTACGATAAAAATCTTTGCAGGCAAATCTTTTTATCGTTGGCTTTAATTGTCCGTTTCGGCTTTTGGCTCGCAACAACGCAACGCGTTATTGCTTCGCTTTACGCCGAACTCCTCCTTATCCCAAAAAATCTTTGCAAGCAAATCTTTTTTGGGAACCCTGTTGCTTTTCGCTCGCCCTATTAGTCCGACGGGCGTTTGTTAACAGTCCGATAATTATTTTAATATATTTGTTTTAAAATTGCAAACGAATTTATGCGTTTACCGTAAAAAATATTATTTTAAAAATTTAAGATTTTTATTTACAATACCTTAAATATAATGTATAATAAAATTAACAATAAATTTTTTTGTTAGGAGGTGTCGTTTATGGCTTCAAAAAGGGATTATTTCGGTCTTGATTGGATTGTGAGTTTAATTCTCGCTATTATTCCGTTTACTTCGTTGATTTGCGGAATTATTACCAGATTTCAAGAAGGTAAATACGTTGCGGCGATTATACGTATCTTCTTCGGTTGGAATATCATCTGGATTCTCGACCTGATTTTTATGATTATGAACAAAGAGATTTTCCGTTTACTCAACGTTTAAGAAAAACCGAACGCTTAAAAAACTGTTCCCTTCCGTTAATTTTGGCGGAAGGGGCTTTTTTATAGTGAACCACAATATGTTGTGGTGAACGTAAAAAATTTTTACAATATTTTGTAAAAAACTATTGACTTGTGGGTTGCGGTGTGGTATAGTAAAACCATACCGATTTTTACGTAAGGGAAGGAGAAAGAAAATGTTTCAGGTAAAGAAGAGAGACGGAAAACTTGTAGAATTCGATATGAGCAAGATTTCCACGGCTATTTCAAAGGCGTTTAATGCAAATGGGGTAAATTATACCGCGGATATATTAAATATGCTTACGCTGCGCGTTGCCGCTAATTTTTCGGAGAAAATAACGGACAACGTTATTTCCGTTGAAGATATACAGGACAGCGTTGAAGTCGTTTTAATTCAGGCGGGCTACGTAAGCGTTGCCAAGAGTTATATACTTTACCGCAAACAAAGGGAAAAGGTCCGTAATATCGCGCATACCGTCGTTGACTACAAGAAAGTCGTTGACGATTACCTTAAAGTCGCCGACTGGCGCGTTAAGGAAAATTCCACGGTTACCTACTCGGTCGGCGGACTTATTCTTTCCAACTCGGGCGCAATTACCGCTAACTACTGGCTTTCCGAAGTGTACGACGAAGAAATTGCCGCTGCGCACCGCAACGCGGATATTCATATTCACGACCTTTCTATGCTTACGGGCTATTGCGCCGGCTGGTCTTTAAGACAAC
>CAMOXE010000105.1 GCA_946628865.1 uncultured Clostridia bacterium
AGAGTACTTCCGGGTTTCGAGCCGGACAACAAGATAAAAATGCTTTCAAAACTTAAAGACAGAGCGGAAATAGTTATCGTAATAAGCAGCAACGACATTGCGAAAAACAAAGTCCGCGCCGACCTCGGCATTACCTACGATCAAGACGTATTGAGGCTTATCGACGTATTCAGAAGTTACGGGTTATTGGTTCAAAGCATCGTCCTTTCTCAGTTTTCCGAGGACAACGAAGCGGCGAAAGATTTTGAAAACAGACTCAAAAGAGAAGGACTTAAAGTTTACCATCACTATCTCATAAAAGGCTATCCTCATAACGTTCCCCTGATCGTAAGCGACGACGGTTACGGCAAAAACGACTATATCGAAACGACTAAAGACCTCGTTATAATAACCGCGCCGGGTCCGGGATCGGGGAAAATGGCGACGTGCTTATCGCAACTTTACCACGAACATAAACGCGGACACAAAGTCGGCTATGCCAAATACGAAACTTTCCCGATTTGGAACTTACCGCTTAAACACATGGTCAATCTCGCTTACGAGGCGGCTACCGCCGACCTTGCGGACGTAAACATGATAGATCCGTGGCACCTCGCGGCTTACGGCAAACAAGCGGTCAATTACAATCGCGACGTAGAGATATTCCCCGTTTTAAACGCTATTTTCGAGCAGATAATGGGAAAATCTCCGTACAAATCCCCCACAGATATGGGCGTAAATATGGCAGGCTACGCAATCTGCGACGACAGCGCGTGCGTGGAGGCAAGCAAGCAGGAAATTATCCGCCGCTATTTTAACGCTCTCGCTAAAGAACGCAGAAAAGGCTCGCTCCCGAGCGAGTCGGACAAAATCGCGCTTATCATGGAAGGCAACGGGATTTCCGTCGAGGACAGAAAAGTAGTTACGGTCGCAAACCAAACCGAAAAAGAGCGCAACTGCCCCGCCGCCGCGATAGAACTCCAGGACGGAACAATTATAACCGGCAAGACGAACGACTTGTTCGGCTGTTCATCGAGTATGATATTGAACGCGCTCAAATATCTCGCCGGGATAGACGATTCGATTGACCTTATCTCGAAACGTTCGATAATGCCTATACAAGACCTTAAAATAAAGTATCTCGGCAGTAAAAATCCGAGATTGCATATTGACGAAATGCTTATCGCGCTCTCCTCTTCCGCCGAAAAGGACAAAAACGCGGCGAAAGCGATCGAACAGTTACCCAAACTAAGAGGTTGCGAAGTTCATACCACCGTCCTTTTAGCGCACAACGACGAGAAATTCTATCGGAAACTCGGCATAAATCTTACCTCCAATCCTATTTTTAAGGATAAAAATCAAGCGCATTAAAAAACACGACAATCGCCGCAAAAGCCCTTCGCTTTTGCGGTTTTATATTCGCCGACCGCAAAAGGAAAACGCTTTTGCGGTTTTTTTACATAAAAATTTCAATTTCCACGATACTTTATTTATGACACTTAAAGAAAGTCTCGATTTAAACTTAAAGACGGTAAAAGCGCTTATAGGCGACGGCGACGACGTCATATTTTTTGAGTTTTCGATAGGCGAAAAAAGCGCTACGGCTATATACGTCGATTCGATAACGGATAAAGCAATGCTCGGAATAGAGGTTTTGACTCCCCTGAAACGGATAAGAGAAATGAAAACGGTCAAAGCGATGGCAAAAGAAATCACTTGCGCAAACGTTCAGATAAAAGACGACGCATACGCTTTGGCAGACGACGTGTTAAAGGGCAACACCGTGATTTTGTTCGAAGGCAAAAAGCGCGCCGTTTCGATAGACCTTAAAAAATTCGAGACGCGCGCAATAAACGAACCCCCGACGGGATTCTCGATCAGAGGTCCGCGAAGCGGATTTGTCGAAAGCATTAAAGTGAATTTGAGTTTAGTCAGACGACATATAAAAAGCAAAGACCTTAAAATCGAAAATTCCGAAGTGGGAAGATACACCAAAACCTCGATTTCCCTGATATATTTAAGCGGTATAGCAAAAGATGAAGTCGTTTCGAAAATACGGAAAAAACTAAGGGGAATAGACATTGACGGAGTGCCGGACAGTTCGTATATAGCGAAATATTTAAGCGAACGCAAAAATTCTCTTTTTAAGCAAGTCGGAACTACCGAGCGACCCGACGTTTTTATGGAAAAAATGCTGGAGGGGCGAGTAGGCATTTTGGTAGACGGCTCGCCTTTTGCGCTTACGCTACCGTATCTCATGATCGAAGATTTTCAATCGGCGGAAGATTATTATATCTCGACCTACAGGGCAAACGCCTCGCGTGCGGTAAGAATAATTGCTCTGCTGATTTCAATACTGTTACCGTCTTTTTTCGTCGCCGCGCAACTGTTTCATCTGCAGATACTCCCCCTTAACTTCTTGTTGACGATAATAAACAGCATAAAAGGCATTCCTCTTTCCCCCAGCCTCGAGATGTTCTTTATTATGCTTATATTCGAGATACTGAACGAAACGAGCGTTCGCATGCCGAAATACGTCGGTATGGCGCTCGGCGTAGTCGGAGCGCTGGTACTCGGCGAAACGATAGTAAACGCCGGCATCGTATCAACACCCGCGGTACTTATAATGGCACTTTCGGGGATATGTATCTACACCGTGCCGGAAATCGTCGAAACGACGTCAGTAATGCGGCTTTTGTTTCTGCTGCTTGCAGGCTCCGTCGGATTATTCGGGATAATACTCCTCTCTGCGTTTATGCTGTTATACCTTACCACTATGGATAATTACGGCGTGCCTTACGTCGCGCCTTATTCGCCGCTTATATCGGGCGATCTTCAGGACGGATTCCAAATGATAAACGTAATCGATATGAAAAAACGGCCCGCATCCTTAGGCTCGAAAAACACTTACAGACGGGGTAAAAAAAATGGATAAAATTTCGGTAAGACAGATATGTTTCGTATTTATTGCGTTTTCCACTTCGATAAAAGTGGTTTTTGCCGCGGCGGTTACGGCAAAGTATTCGGGACACGCGTTATGGGCGTCCCTGCTGTTAAATTTTATTTTCGACGGAATAATGATATTTTCGGCGATAAAAATAAGCGAGATGTTTCCCGGTAAGACGTTTTTCGATATTCTAACGGACGGCATAGGCGAAAACGCCGCTAAAATTTTGGTTTTTATTTTCGGATTGGCGTTTCTTTTAAAGGCTTACGTCCCGATTCAGGAGCAAAAAGTTTTCGTTGAAAAAAGCCTATATGAAACTTACCCGAAAATAGTAACGTTTATGCCGTATTTTTTATTCTGCGCGTATTTTGCATATACGGGAATAAAGGGAATAGCGAGGAGTTCGGATATAATAGTCTGGTTTACGCTTATTTCTGTTCCCGCTATGATTATGCTTGCCCTTCCGAAAGCGGATTTCAGCGAACTTTTACCGATTTTAAAGGGCGTACCGATTAAAAAGATCGGCGAAGGCGGCATGCGCTCGGGAATTTGGTTTTTCGACGGGTTATATGCGTATATGTTCATAGGAAGATTTAAAAAAGAACGGAAGAAACGGGAAGCAG
>CAMOXE010000106.1 GCA_946628865.1 uncultured Clostridia bacterium
ATACGCGTCAAAAACGGACGAATAAACTCGATAGAAGAGCAAAGCGAGCCGCTTTCCGCAGACGAGGTGGATTGGTAATGCTATTCAAAAAATTTCTGCGCACCGCTAAAAATTACAAGGCGCAATTTATTTCGATGATAGTGATGATCACTCTCGGCATAGGAATTTTTCTCGGCTTTAATATGGAGTGGCGCACTATCGAATACGACACCTACCTCTTCTTTGAAGAAACCGAATACGCGGATTTCAGATTATACTCAGAAAAAGGTTTTACAACCGAAGAAGCGAATGAAATAGCAAACATACCGGGCGTAAACGCCGCTACGCGGTTTTTTTCGGTCAACTTAGATATTGACGACAGCGAAAATAAATCGCTTGCAATCGACGTATCCGAGAATTACAGCGTATCTGCTTTTAAAATCATTAAAGGAAGTGATTACGATAAAAGCGGCGACGGAATATGGCTATCGGATAAATTTGCCGAAGTAAATAAAATCGCAATCGGGGACAACCTTTCGCTTACTTATCAGGGAATAAGAATATCCGGACGGATAGTCGGACTTATCAAAGCAGCCGAACATATGATTTGCCTGGCGGACAGCAACCAGTTGATGCCGGATTATTCGTCTTTCGGATACGCTTATATATCCCCCGCAAAACTAAGAACCGCTTTAATCGAAAAAGCGGAAAACGACGCATACGAAAGGCTCGTTAAATCCGGACTGCCAGCCGAAGAAGCCCAAAAACAGGCGAAAAATTTAATTGACGATAAAGCGGTAAGCGAGATGTTAAATTCTGTGTTTACGCAGATACATATCCGCTCGGATTTACAAAAAACGCAACTTGAGGATCTCGTCAAAGAAAAACTCGGTAAAACCGTCATGCTCGTTCCCAAAACGGATCACGTCGTTTACAAAGAGGCAATGGGCGAAGCGGAAGAAGGCAAAACGATGGGATCCATTTTGCCTGTGTTATTCCTTGCGATAGCGATACTCACTATGATAACGACTATGCACCGCATAGCGACGAAAGAAAAGACGCAGATAGGAATATTAAAAGCGCTCGGCTTTAACAACAATCGTATACTCGTGCATTATTCGCTCTACGGATTAATTATAGGTTTGATAGGAGCAATATTCGGTTCCGCGTTAGGGTTTGGCGTTTGTAAACTGATAATGAGCGAGAACGGCATGATGGGAACTTATTTTGATATGCCGTATTGGGGAGCCGCAGTACCGTGGTTTTGCTACCCGGTAGTAGTCGGAACCGTATTACTGCTATTTGCGATAAGTTTTCTCTCTGTGAAAGCGCAACTTAGCGGTAACGCTGCCGAAACGCTGCGACCGTACACCCCGAAAAAGGTGCGCAAAACCGCTTTGGAAAAATTTAAGCCCATCGCTAAATCGAGTTTTAAAGTCAAATGGAATATGCGCGACCTTTTACGGCACAAAAGTCGAGTTTTAACCACCCTTATCGGAATTGTAGGCTGTATGATACTTATAGTTGGCGGACTCGGCATGAAAGATACTATGTCCGGGTTTCTCGACCTCTTAGACAACGGCATATCGCATTATGCGACTAAAATCAATCTCGTAGAAAACGCCGACGAGCAAAAAAGCAAAGCGCTCGCAGAAGATTTAAACGGGGATTGGGATAGTTTATTCGGAATAAGCATTGACGGCTACACCGCTACGTTATGCGTTTCGCATTACGATAACGGACTTATGAGCGTCGTAGACGAAAACAACAAGGCAATCGACTTATCCGACGACGGAGCGTACCTCTGTTTAAGACTTAAAGACAGGGCAAAAATCGGCGAATATTTGGAATTTTCCCCATACGGCAGCGATAAAACTTACAGCGTAAAGGTTGCAGGATATTACCGCTCTATCATGACTGAAGGAATTACGGTAACCGACGCTTACGCAGATAAACTCGGAATTGATTACAATATTTCGGAAATATTTACCAATGCAAATTCAAAAGATACACCGTACTCGGATATTATAGCAGGCAAACAGGACAAGGCGCAACTAATGGACACGTTTATCAGTTTCGTTCAAATCATGGACAGCATGGTAATAATACTCGTTATCGCCGCGATAATACTCGGAATAGTGGTTTTATACAACCTCGGAATTATGAGTTATCTGGAACGCGGCAGAGAACTCGCAACGCTTAAAGTCCTTGGCTTTGACAGCAAGACGATAAGCGGACTGTTGATAGCGCAAAACGTATGGCTGACTATAGTCGGCGTTATTATAGGTCTGCCTGCGGGCGTAGGAGTTTTAAGTTGGCTTTTAAAAGCGCTTGCCTCCGAATATGAATTGAAACTAATGCTCGGACCTCTGACTTATTCGGTTTCAATTTTGGTAACGTTCGGCGTATCGATATTTGTCGGTCTGTTGGTTGCTAAAAAGAACAAAAAAATAGATATGGTCGAAGCCCTGAAAGCCGGAGAATAATCTTTAGTAAGACGAATTCAGGGCGTTAGCCGCGTTGCGGCTAACGCCTTTTATAATGACGGTTTTAAACCTCTGCTAAAGGTTTTCAAAACGCATTGCATGAAAAGAAAATAAAAAAAGAGATAACGCTAAAACCTAAACGTCAACTCTTTCGATCGTATCTGATTTTAATCGGATTATTTAAAATATCTGTCAAGCAAGCCCTTGAACGCTTTGCCGTGGCGAGCCTCGTCGCGCGCCA
>CAMOXE010000107.1 GCA_946628865.1 uncultured Clostridia bacterium
CGGTAGATTTATTTAACTTTTTTATCTCTAAGTGTTGCACTTAGTTTGACAATTCACTCGTTGTTTTAGTCCTTAAATCTCTCTTTCGCCTCGTAACTCGTATGAAGGAGTTCGTGAGACTTGTGCGAGTTCGGCTCGCCCAAATAGTCGCGGTATAGTTCGATTATCTGCGGATTTAAGTGCGACGCGCGCAGCGGTCTGCCCTCGTCCTCGCGATAGAGCGCGTCCGCGCGTTTTTGACGATAGGTGTCGAGTATGTCGATATCTTCGTTCGGAAGGAAACACGGTTTAACGTAAGGTTGTCCGCCGCCGGATACGCAGCCGCCTGGACAGCCCATTATCTCTATAAACTGATATTCGCTCTTGCCCTCGCGTATTTGGTCAAGCAAGACTTTCGCGTTTTTCATGCCGTGAGCGACGGCAACTTTGATTATATTGCCTGCAATATTGTAAGTCGCCTCTTTTATACCCTCTAAGCCTCTTACGGCGGTAAGTTCTACGGTCTTTAATTCTTCCCCGCTGAGTTTATACGCCGCGGTACGCAGAGCCGCTTCCATTACGCCGCCCGTCGCGCCGAATATTACGCCCGCGCCGGTGTAATCGCCCACTATATCGTTGTCGAACTCTTCGTCCGGAAGTTTATTGAAGTTGATACCCGAACGCTTGATGAGTTTGCCGAGTTCGCGAGTAGTCAAAACCGCGTCAACGTCCTTAAGTCCGTTGGTTACGAGTTGAGGTCTTTCTTTCTCGTACTTTTTAGCGGTACACGGCATTACTGAAACAACGAACATATCTTCCGGCTTAATGCCGTTCTTTTCAGCGTAATAACTCTTGAGTATCGCGCCGAACATTTCGTGCGGGGATTTACAAGAGGAAAGGTGCGGGATAAGATCGCCGTAATAGTATTCGCAGTAGTTTATCCAACCCGGAGAACACGAGGTTATCATGGGAAGAACTCCGCCGTTGGCGATTCTGTCGATAAGTTCGTTCGCCTCTTCCATAATGGTGAGGTCCGCGCCGAAGTTGGTGTCGAATACCTTTTTAAAGCCGAGACGGCGGAGCGCCGCGACCATTTTGCCGGTAACGGCTGTGCCTATCGGCATGCCGAACACTTCGCCGAGCGCCGCTCTTACCGCGGGAGCGGTCTGAACGACGACGTATTTGCCCGCTTTCATGGCGGCGTCCACTTTATCTATTTCGGAAACTTCCATTAAAGCGCCCGTCGGACATACGCTTACGCATTGTCCGCACAAAAGGCACGGCGAGTTTGCGAAAGATCTGTTCTCGGCAGGAGAAACGTAGGTCTTGAATCCGCGTTTTTCAAAACCGAGGATAGAAAGCCCGTGGGCGTTTTTACAACGCTCTATGCACCTGCCGCAAAGTATACACTTCGAGGTATCTCTCTTTATCGAGGGCGTCAAGTTGTCTATCGTTGCGGGGGTTTTTTCGCCCTGATACATGCCCTCTCTCGCTCCGACGAGTTTGGCGACGTGCAGAAGTTCGCAGTAGTCGTTTTTCTCGCATTGCTGACAGTTTACGTTGTGGTTCGATAAAAGAAGTTCGACCGAAGTCCTTCTCGCCGCAGTAGCCTTGGGCGAAGAAATGGTTATTTCCATGCCCTCCGCAACCGGGTACACGCAAGACGCAACTAAGCCCCTCGCGCCCGTTGCCTCGACGAGACATACGCGGCAAGAGCCTTTCGAGCATTCGCCGTGATTGAACGCGCAAAGCGACGGTATTTCGTAGCCGCAGATCTTTGCCGCCTCTAAAATGGTAAGACCTTCTTCGACTTGATAGGGTATTCCCTCTATTTTAATGTTAATTTTAGCCATTTCACTATCCTCACTTCTTGGATATTGCGCCGAATTTACAAGACGCCATACACATTCCGCACTTGATACACTTGGTCTGGTCTATCACGAACGGTTCTTTGCCGACAACGCCGGAAATCGCGTTTACGGGGCATTGACGCGCGCAAAGACTGCACTTTTTACACTTTTCGGGGTTTATTTCGTAACGCATAAGGTTTTTGCAAACGTGCGCGGGACATCTCTTGTCCACGATATGCGCTATGTATTCGTCTCTAAAGTGCTTTAAAGTGGAAAGTACGGGGTTCGGAGCGGTCTGCCCGAGTCCGCAAAGCGAATTGTTCTTTACGTTCTCAGCCAAAGATTCGAGTTCGGCAAGATCGTCCATAGTCGCTTTGCCGTCGGTTATCTTGGTAAGGATTTCGAGCATCCTCTTCGTGCCGATTCGGCAGGGCGTGCATTTTCCGCAGGATTCGTCGCAGATAAACTCCATATAGAACTTCGCGACGTCGACCATACAGTTATCCTCGTCCATGACTATCGCGCCGCCGGAACCCATCATCGAGCCTTTCGCGATAAGATTGTCGTAGTCGATAGACGCGTCGAGGTCGTCTTTGGTAAGACAGCCGCCCGACGGTCCGCCCGTCTGGATCGCCTTGAACTCTTTGCCGCCCGGTATTCCGCCGCCGATATCGTAGACGAGTTCTCTTAAAGTCGTTCCCATCGGAACTTCAACGAGACCTACGTTGTTTATCTTTCCGCCGAGCGCGAAAACTTTCGTGCCTTTTGATTTTTCGGTGCCGTATTTAACGAACTCCGCCGCGCCCTCTCTCAAAACGAACGGAACGGTCGCGAGCGTTTCCACGTTGTTTATTATTGTCGGTTTCTGCCACAAGCCCTTTACCGCGGGGAACGGCGGACGGGGACGCGGCATACCTCTTTGTCCCTCTATCGAGTTTAAAAGCGCCGTTTCCTCGCCGCAGACGAACGCGCCCGCGCCGAGCCTTATATGCACTCTGAACGAAAAGTCGGTGCCTAAAATATTATCACCCAAAAGCCCTCTTTCTTCGGCTTGTTTTACCGCGATTTTCAATCTGTTTACGGCGATAGGATACTCTGCGCGAACGTAGAAATAACCGTTCTTTGCGCCGATAGCGTAACCCGCTATCATCATACCTTCGATTACCCCTAACGGATTGCCTTCCAAGATAGACCTATCCATGAACGCGCCCGGATCGCCCTCGTCGCCGTTACATACGACGTATTTTTCCTCGCTGTCTTGCGCAAACGCGAACTGCCACTTTCTGCCGGTCGGGAATCCGCCGCCGCCTCTGCCGCGAAGTCCCGAGTCGAGGACTTCTTTTATAACGTCCTCTCTCTTCATATTGAGAGCGCGCTCTAAGCCCTTGAACGCGCCCGCGCCCAAAGCCTCGTCTATGTTTTCGGGATCGATACTGCCGCAGCCGTGAAGCGCTATTCTTACCTGCTTTTTATAGAATGTTATATCCTCTTGTTTGGAAACTTTCTCTTTCGTAGCGGGATCGACGTATAAAAGCCTTTCGACGATTTCGCCGCCCAAAAGGTCCTTTTCGACTATCTCTTCGACGTCCGAAATGCTTACCGTCCTATACAGCGTGTCCTCGGGGTAGATCTTGACGAACGGACCTTGCGAACAGAAACCGAAACAACCGACTTGGTTTACCGTGAATTTGTCCTCGAGACCTTTTTCTTTGATTATCTCCTCGAATTTAGCCTTTATCTCGTCCGAATGCGAAGATAAACAGCCCGTTCCGCCGCAAAGCACGATATGACGCTTGCCGTCCGCGCCCGAGAACTTATCTTCGAGGCATTTGGTGCATTTATCCGTAGTTTGGTTAAGTTCGTCGAAATTATTTATCATTGCGCGCCTCCCATTGCCTTGTATTCGTCAACGATACCGGGAATCGCGCTTACGGATACTTTCGGATACACCGTTCCGTTTATCGAAACCGCCGGAGCGATACCGCACGCGCCTATGCAGCGGAGCGCGTCGAGCGTAAAAAGCCCGTCGTCCGTAGTCTCTCCGGGTTTGATCCCGAGAATTTCGGAAAACTTGTCGATAACCTGTTGCGCGCCTTTGACGTAGCACGCCGTGCCGAGACAGCAGCCTATAACGTATTTCCCCTTCGGTTTGAGCGAGAAGAAAGAATAGAACGTCACTACGCCGTATATCTCCGCCACCGAAATACCCGTTCTCTCGGATACGAGTTCCTGAACTTCGAGCGGAATATAGCCGTATTCTTTCTGAATATCGCTCAAGATCATCATTAGCGGAGTGGGTTCGGAGATATATCTGTCGCATATCTCGTTGATCTTCCCAACCGCCGATTCGCTTAAATGAGCCATGATTGCCCTCCTTTAGTAATAATACATACGTTATTATTATAATACAACCGCAAAAAACTGTCAATAAAAAACCGAGACTTTTTCACCGAAAAAAAATTTTCGCCCGCTTTTGAGGCGAAAATTTTTATCGCTCGAGATTTTTGTAAACCTCTTCCGAAAACCGAACCGTTTCCATGGCGTCTTTGGCGTATTTGTCCGCGCCCATCTTTGCGGCGTATTCTTTCGTCATCACCGCCCCGCCGACGACTATCTTGCACCACGGCGCGCGCTTTTTCACGAGCGCGACGGTCTCTTCCATCGCAGGCACGGTCGTTGTCATAAGCGCGGAAAGACCTAAAAGCGGAGCGCGCAATCCGATCACCGTTTCCGCTATCTTTTCGGGCGGAACGTCTTTGCCTAAATCGGTTACTTTAAAACCGTAATTTTCGAGCAGGAGTTTGACGATGTTTTTTCCGATGTCGTGTATATCGCCCTTGACGGTCGCTATCACGAAATCGCACTTGGAGATTTTAGCGCCCGACGCGTTCTCTTTTATAACGTCGAAAGCGCGCTTTGCCGCCTCGGCGCTCATCAATAGCCCCGGAAGGTATATACGCTTTTCTTCGTAGCCCTTGCCCGCCTCGTCGAGCGCGGGAATTATCTCGTCGTTTATAACATCGAGCGCGCTCTTTTCTTTTAAAAGCGTTCGGGTTATCCTTTCCGCCTCGTCCGAAAACCCTTTACCGACCGCCTCTTTAAGCGTATATACTGCGGCGCTTGCGCTCTCTTTTTTTTCCGTTTTTGCCGCGAACGCAACGTAGTCGGAAAAGTTCTCGTCGTAGCCCGACAGCGCGTTGTACGCCTTTATCGCCGACGCTATCCTCTCCGAAAACGGATTGACTATCGCCGCGTCAAGCCCGGATTTTAACGCGAGCAGTAAAAACGCCGAATTCAATTCGTCGCGCTCGGGCAGACCGAAAGACACGTTGGATATTCCGAGCGAGGTAAACCTACCCGTCTTTTCTTTTATCAGTTCCACCGCTTTAAGCGTGGTCAGCGCGGCGGTTTTATCCGCGCTCACCGTCATGCAAAGCGGATCGAATATTACGTCTTTCGCCTCTACACCGTACTCTTTTGCCCTTTTTAAAATCTTTTCGGCGACCGCAAGTCTGCCCTCGGCGGTTTCGGGTATCCCGTTTTCGTCCAGCGTCAGCGCTATAACGGCTCCGCCGTACTTTTTGACAATCGGGAACACCGTAGCCATGCTCTCTTCTTTTCCGTTTACGGAGTTGACGAGCGGCTTGCCGTTGTATATCCGCATCGCTCTCTCGAGCGCCGCGGCGGACGAAGTATCTATCTGCAGCGGCAAATCCACCACCGCTTGCAGCCTCGATACCGTTTCGGATAGGGTTTCGACCTCTTCGACGTCGGGTATTCCGACGTTTACGTCTAAAACGTCCGCGCCCTTTTCCGCCTGCAGAGCGCCCTCTTTGAGCGCATAGCCGTAGTCCTTTTCGATAAGCGCCTGTTTAAGCCGCTTTTTGCCCGTCGGGTTTATCCTCTCGCCTATAATTATCGGCTTTTTACCGAAGCGCACCTCGTGCGAATACGAAGATATACGAGTGAAGTTTTTTGCCGTTATTTGCGCTATAGGCTTACTTTTGACTTTTTCCGCAAGCAGTTTTATGTACTCGGGAGTTGTCCCGCAACACCCGCCTACCACCCTTACTCCTCTATCTACGGCGTCCGATACGCTGCGCGCAAAATCCTCAGCGGACACGTCGTAAAGCGCTTTTCCGTTTAAATTTTCGGGTATGCCCGCGTTCGGCATAAAGACAGTCGGCAAAGACGAACAGGCAAGCAGTTCGTCTATAACGCCGTTTAATTCTTTCGGTCCGAAAGAACAGTTCGCGCCGACCGCGTCTACGCCTAACCCCTCTAACATACAACTCATCGCCGCGGGCGTCGCGCCCGTCATAAGTTTCCCGTTTTCGCCGTAGGCGTTTGTTACTATAATCGGCAAGTCGCAGTTCTCTTTCGCGGCAAGCACGCACGCTTTCGTCTCGAGACAATCGTTCATCGTCTGGATAAAGATTATCTCCGCGCCGTGTTTTGCCATAAGTTTTACGCTCTCGGCAAAAATTTCTACGGCACGCTCGAATTTAAGATCGCCGAAAGGCTCTAAAAGTTTGCCCGTCGGACCTAAGTCCGCCGCGATGAATTTCGGCTGATCCCCCGCGCTTTGCTCCCGCGCAGTCTTTACGTTTTCTATCGCCGCGGCGATCACTTCTTCGAGTTCTTCGCGCTCGTAATGCAATAAATTCGCGCCGAAAGTGTTAGCCGAAACGACGTTCGCGCACGCCTCGTAATACGCCCTGTGTAAGGCTATCAACTCTTCTTTTTTGGTAACGTTCCAACGCTCGGGCAGTTCGCCCGCTTTAAGCCCCATCTTTTGAAGTTCGGTACCGGTCGCGCCGTCGAGTATTACGTTGTTCTCTCTTAAAAATTTTCTGAAATCCATATTATCTTTTAAATTCGCACCCGCTAAGGCAATTTTCGCAGGCGTTTTTATCGCACTCCGAAAGGCTTTTGCCTATCCCCGCTATCGCCGTTACCGACTTTGACGGAGACATTAAAAGTCCGTCGTTTAAAGTTACGCCTATCCGCTTTTCAGGGTTTAACAGCGCAAAAACGTCCCTCTGCGCCTCAAGCGGAAGATCGCCGTAACCGGGCGAAAACCTTCCGGCGAGTTTTTTGCCCGTTTCCGCCGCGTAGTCGGAAAGAAATCTATCCGTAAAACTCTCTATCCTCTCCGCGCCGTAGGCTTGGAAGATAAGCGCGCGCGACGGATTTACTTCCGAATACTTTTTTATAAGTCGGTCAATGCCGATACCCATAGTACACGCGAACACGAGCGCCTCGTCGCACCCGGAAAGCGCCGCGGCGAGGTTCTTGCTCTTGAATTGCACGCCGAAAATCGTCGAAACGTCGCCGCTTACATAAAGCGGCGACGCCGAATAGCATACAGAATATACCGCGGCGTTCTCTCTTTCGCCTTCGGCTATGCAGGAATTTATTAAAGCGATAAGATTATCGTCCGTTTCCCTCGCGCCGGAATACCTCGCTATTTCAGAAATATTCGCCTCTACTCCGCGATAGGTCTTTACGCAGACTTTATGCGTCATTTGCCTAAAATTCCCGAAAGATTGTTCTTTATCTTCTCGGCGACGTCCGGTTTATTCATCGTGTAGACATGTACGTTCTTTACGTTGTTGGCGTATAAGTCGATTATCTGCTCCGTAGCGTAGGCTATACCCGCCTGTTTCATCGCCTCCGCGTCGGAGCCGAATCTGTCGACGAGGCTCTTGAACCGCTTAGGCATAAACGAGCCTGAAAGTTTTACGGCGCGCTCGACTTGCTTTGCGTTGGTTATCGGCATTACGCCCGCCACGATCGGGAGGTTTATCCCCGCCTCGCGTATCTTGTATAAAAAAGCGTACAGCAAGTCGTTATCGAAAAACATCTGCGTCGTCAAAAAGTCGCAGCCCGCGTCCGCCTTTTCTTTAAGGTGCAGAATATCTTCCCTGCTCGAAGAACTTTCGGGGTGAACTTCGGGGTAACACGCTCCGCCTATGCAAAAATCATAGCCGCTATCCTTTATTTCGCGGATAAGGTCTATAGCGTAGCGATAGTCCCACTTGC
Source organism: uncultured Clostridia bacterium (assembly GCA_946628865.1). GTDB lineage: Bacteria > Bacillota > Clostridia > Christensenellales > Borkfalkiaceae > UBA10281. The sequence continues at coordinate 7,875 of CAMOXE010000107.1, forward strand.
TCCTGTCCTCAGCCGCCATATATTCGGGTATATCGCCGCGTAGCGCCATGACGTTCTCCACGCCGCTATCTGCCATTTCCGCTATGCGGCGTTTTACGGTTTCACGGCTCGAGGACACGCAAGTCAAATGCGCCAGAGTTTCCACGCCGTACACGGATTTCACGTTCTTCGCTATGTCCAAAGTATATTTACTCGTCCCGCCGCCCGCGCCGTAGGTAACGCTTACGAAAGACGGTTTAAGCGCGGCTATCTTTTCGGTAGCGAGTTTAACTTCTTCAAACGCGCCGTCAGTCTTTGGCGGAAACACCTCGAAAGACAGCGAGAGTTCTTTTCGGTTAAGTATTTCGGTCAGTTTCATTTATTCAAATTATCCGATATATTTGAGCAATAACTCGCTTAAATCTTTCTTTGAAGAAAGTCCGACGACTTGTTCTTTCGCCTCGCCGCCGACGAATACTATGAGCGTAGGTATAGCCGAAACGCCGTATTTAACCGCGAGAGATTCGCTCTCGTCAACGTTGATCTTGACGATTTTTACCTTGCCGTTTAAGTCGGGCGCTATTTCTTTTAAGACTTCGCCCTGCATCTTGCACGGCATGCACCAGGACGCCCAGAAATCCACGAGGACGGGTTTATCCGCCTTAAGCACTTCGGTTTCAAATTCGTTTTCCAAAATTTCGACAATGTTTTCCATAAAATCACTCCTCGTTTTATTTTATTATGCCCTAAAGCCGTCTTTTTAGCGCATTTAAAGCAAATTATCCTTAGGTTTATTCAGCAGAGAAATATCTCGTTATATCTTCGATTTTTACCTCTTCTTCGGTTCCGTCAGCCATATTTTTAACCTTGCAAAGTCCCGCTATAAGTTCGTTATCGCCCAAAGTTAAAACGTATTCGGCTTTTATCTTGTCGGCGTATTTGAACTGCGCCTTTATTCCCCTGCCCGCGTGGTCGAGTTCGGCTTTTACGCCGCTTTTTCTTAAAGCGCAAACCGTCTCGAACGCTTTTTCGTAAGCCTTTTCGCCGATCGCGGCAATGAAAACTTTTACACGCTCGTCTTGCGGAATTTCAGAGTTTTCCGCCTCCATCAGCATAAGCGCGCGTTCTATTCCCATGCCGAAACCTACACCGCAAGTCGGCGCGCCGCCTAAACTCTCTATCAGGTTGTCGTATCTGCCGCCGCCGAGAACGGTGCCTTGCGCGCCGAGCGAAGTCGTAACAAACTCAAACACGGTTTTGGTGTAATAGTCAAGCCCGCGAACTATATACGGATTTATTTCGTACTCGACGCCGGCAACGTTTAAAAGCGTCTTTAATCTCTCGAAATGCGCTTTGCAATCGTCGCAAAGATATTCGGTTATCTTAGGCGCGTCGACGCACAGGCGCTTGCATTTTTCTTCCTTGCAGTCGAGAATCCTAAGCGGATTTTTATTGTATCTCTCGCGGCAAGTAGGACAAAGCCCGTCGAGTTTATCCGAAAAATAGCCCTTAAGCGCGGCGTTGTACTCTTTTCTGCACTTGCCGCAGCCCATTGAGTTTAATTCGAGTTTGACCTTTAATCCGAGCGACGTCAAAAGATGATTTGCCATAGTTATCACTTCCGCGTCGGTATCCGCGCCCTCGCCGCCGTATATCTCCACGCCGAATTGATGGTGTTCTCTAAGTCTGCCCTTTTGCGGATTTTCATAGCGGAAAACAGGCGTAATATAATACATTTTAAGCGGCATTGCGGTGTTGAAAAGTCCGTTTTCGATAAAACTTCTCGCTACCCCCGCCGTGCCTTCCGGCTTAAGCGTCATGCTCCTGTCGCCTTTGTCGGTAAATGTGTACATCTCTTTGTTTACCACGTCCGTAGTCTCGCCTACGCCCCGTAAAAAGAGTTCGGTATGCTCGAAAGTGGGCGTGCGTATCTCTTTGAGCGAATACAGCCCCGCTATCTTTCTCGCCATGCCCTCGATATATCTCCATTTGTACGATTCTTCCGGCAATACGTCTTTTGTGCCTTTAGGTATGTTTATCATGTCTTTCTCCGATTATAAAATGTATTTCTTAACGCTCTGCATTGCGATTATCGTCGATAGGTGTTCTTCAACGTATTTTTCGTCGATGACGACTTTGGTAAGCGGTATGTCCCCACCCGCGTTGAACGAAATGTCCTCTAAAAGGTTTTCCATTACCGTATGCAGACGCCTCGCGCCTATATCCTCTTTCGTGGCGTTTATATCGGCGGAAACCTCGGCGATCTTCGCTATCGCGCCGTCGGTAAATTCTAAATCGATATTGTCTACGCCGAGAAGTTTCGCGTACTGACCGGTTATGGCGTTCTTCGGAACGGTGAGTATCTTTATGAAATCTTCCTTTGAAAGGCTGGAAAGTTCGACCTTTATCGGGAATCTGCCCTGAAGTTCGGAAATCAAACCCTCTCCCGCGGAGACGTGGAACCCCCCCGCCGCGATAAACAGGATATAGTCGGTCTTTACCATGCCGTACTTGGTGTTCACGGTACAACCCTCGACTATGGGAAGTATATCCCTTTGCACGCCCTCGCGCGAAACGTCCGCGCCGCCGCGGTGGTTACTTCCGCCGGCTATTTTATCTATCTCGTCGATAAATATTATTCCCTCTTCTTCCGCGCGGCGAACGCCCTCGGCTTTTACCGAATCGTTGTCGATGAGTTTGTCGCTCTCTTCCGCGATTATCGCTTTAAACGCCTCGGCGACTTTAACTTTGCGCTTTCTGCGCTTTTTCGGCATAAAATCCCCGAAAATCGAGCCTATCGTTATTTCCGTGTTCATCCCGCTGCCGAGATCCAGTTTCTTCGGCTCTTCTACGAGGTCCACTTCGACCGTCATATCGTCGTACTTCCCCGTCCGTAGTCCCTCTAAGATATTGTTTTTGAATATCTCGTCGGGAGTATCGCCCTGATTATCTTTAAGCGCCTCGGATATGACTTTTACCATCTGCTTTTCCGCCATCTTCGTGGCGCGCTCGGATACCAAGGCGTAATTCTCGTCCTTGACCATTCTTACACTCGCCTCTACGAGGTCTCTCACCATCGATTCCACGTCTCTTCCGACGTAACCGACTTCGGTGTACTTGGTCGCCTCTACCTTTATAAACGGCGCTTTCACGAGACGCGCAAGTCTCCTCGCTATCTCGGTTTTACCTACGCCCGTAGGTCCTTTCATTATTATGTTCTTAGGCGTTATCTCTTCGCGTTCTTCTTCGGTCAGACAACTCCTTCTGTATCTGTTTCTGAGCGCGACGGCTACCGCCCTTTTCGCCTTTTCCTGTCCGATTATATATTTGTCTAATTGATTTACTATCTCTCTCGGAGTTAAATTCATATTCCTTTCTCCTTAAACCACTTCGCACTTAATGTTGTCGTTAGTGAAAATACATATGCGGCTGGCGATTTTAAGCGCTTTGGTCGCTATCTCGTCCGCCTCGTAATCGGTCTCTTCGTACAAAGCCCTTGCCGCCGCCAAAGCGTAATCCCCGCCGCTGCCTATGGCGCATACGCCGTCGTCGGGCTCTATGACTTCGCCCGTTCCCGATACTATGAGCAGATTTTCCTTGTCCGCGCATATCATCATCGCCTCGAG
>CAMOXE010000108.1 GCA_946628865.1 uncultured Clostridia bacterium
AGTTTTTGGAAATTTTTCGCCTTGGACGCTTTTGCCGCGGCAATGATCGCCTCTTTCGTAAACGAAAGTTCGCCCGTCCATTTTTTGAAGTAGTTGCCGTCCTCCAGATCCGGTTTCTTGTTCGGTGAGACGACGGCGATGACGTCTGAAATATCCCCGCTTAAAAGCGTGTATGAAGAAAGTTCCTTTTCGATTTTCACCGCGGAGGTAAGTCCCCTTGCGGCGAAATCGTTCGCGACTTTCAAAATGTAGCGAAACGGCGCGGCAGAGCCTTTAAGATCGACGCAGTACTTAACTATCATCAGCATCGCCTCGGGCTTTATCGAATACTCTTCCATAAGCGAGAAATAAGCGGAGTACTCCGAGGTGGTTATAAGCCTTTCGGGGATCAAAACCTGAAGTGATTTATTAAACTCCGTATACTTTTCGGGCTTAAACTTTTTGGGCGATAACGAACTTATAGGCAGGTATTTGACCAAAAACGGTTCATATGAAACTATATCTATAAGTCCGAATTCTTCCCAATATTTAAAGCAGTCCGTAACGCAGTTCGGCTCTAAGCGAATATCTTCCGAAAACTTTTCGAGATCGGTCTCTCCGCCGAAAGAGCATAGCATAAGACCGTAAAGGTAGACCTTGACGGCGTCTCCGGTAGCCTCGGGGAGGTAGTCGGAGATAAACTTACCGCTTATTACGGCGTTTGAGTTTTTATTGTAATCTTTGGTAAATTCACAAAACGACATACTCGGAATTATATCTCACTTCCGAAAAAAAATCAATTCAAATTCCGTAATAAAATTCAAACCACAATATTTTGTGCCGCTTAAAATCCGCGCTCACTATTTTGTCGGTTATGGTTGAAACCGTGTAAGAGCCGAAATGCAGACGTTTCAGCGAGTTGAATTCCAAGTTGTGCGAAAATTAGGAAAAAGTTGTAAAAAGTAATACAATATACTTTTCATTTTGTAAAAAAAAGTGTATAATATATCAAGATAATTATATATTAAATGCGCGTAATGCGCGGTGCGGATAATGATTTTTGATTCGAGATTGCTTACTCCCATATCGCTATGGAAACAATTTAATGCCGACGAGCCTCTCTCTTCGAGTAAAATCGGCGAGATAAAATACGATAAACTTGCTTTTAGCGAGTATTATTTTTCAGGGCGAACGACTAAAAGCGGGCGGGTGCGAATTTACGGTCTGTACGTTTCTCCCGACGACGGTAAAAAGCATTCCGCGCTTTTGTATATTCCGGAAACCACGGAGAAAATGAGTTACGAATCGGTAAACGAATACGCGAAGATGGGATATTCGGTGCTTGCCATCGATCTTTACGGCAAGCGCGACGGCGCTGAGAATTTCACGGTCTATCCCGCCGACGTCGAGTACGCCAACTATGAACTTCGCGGTAGATATATGGACTACGTCGACGGCGACGCCACCGAGACCACCTGGTACGAGTGGACGGCGGCGTGCAAGTACGCGCTTCGGTTTTTAAAATCGCTCGGTGCGGAGAAGATCGGTGTCATAGGCGTAAAGAGCGGAGCGAATATCGCGTGGCAACTTGCCGCAACGGAAGAAGATCTTGCGCTGGCGGTAATGATGTTCGGCGCGGGCTGGTCGGCGTATAAGGGTATACCCAAGTATTCGGGGAAAGATTTGGTCATGGACGACGAGCGCAGAAGATACGTCGCCGCGGTTGACGCGCACGCATACGCTCAGTACGTCAAATGCCCCGTGCTTTATATGACTTCGACAAATAGCGACGAATTCGACTTCGATCGCGCAAGCGACACTTTGATGCGCATAAACCCCGAAGTTGATTATTATTTCAATTTTGCGCCGGCGCTGGACGCGTATCTGGACGAATACTGCAAGAAAGACGAAGAAGTGTTTCTTGCTAAGTATTTGGGTAAGTCGAAGAAAGATTTTGTGGCAGTGCCGAAAGTAAAAGCCACGCAGGACGGGGCGTACATTTCTATAGACCTCGAATTTTCCGAGCCTGAGAGGGTGGCGGAATACAAGGTGTATTTAAACGAGGGCGTATTGATTCCCGCGCACAGGAACTGGGTGGCTTGCGCGCTGAAAGACGACGGAGAGTTTTCAAGCGGCAGGCTGAAATTCGAGTACGTTCTGAGCGGAAGGTCGGAACAGGTGTTCATCTTCGCGGTGGTAAGGTATAAAGACGGGACGGGGCTGTCTACGAAACTTATCAAAAAGGCGACGGAGGGAATACCGCAAAAGCGCGCCAACCTGATATATTCGAGCATAAACGGATTAGACGGAATAACCTTTTATGACAAAGCCGACGAAAACGTCGGGATATTCGTAAACGTCGACGAGTGTATTATGCTTTTGAAAGGCGCCGACGGAATATACGGCGCGTATTCGCCTTACGGAATAATCAGTTATAAGTTTTCCGAGCCGTGCTGCCGAGTCGACGAAAATTCGATAATAAAATTAGATATATACGCCTCCGAATACTGTCTTATAAAAATTATATTGGTCGTTAAAAAGAACGGCGGAACTGATGAATACGTCTACACGAAAGAAATAGACGCGAGCGAAGTCTGGAACAATCTTACGGTGTTTATAAACGAGTTTAAGTCGCAAGAGGGTATGAGTGTGAAGAATTTTGACGATATAATCGCTTTAAAGATAGAATCCGAGAGCAAATACGCCGTAAACAACGTATTGTTGATTTGAGGTACGCGATGCTTAGAGGAAGATTGCTCGGCGAGAACGATTACGAAGAGTTCTCTCCGATCGATAAAATATTCAATGCAATAATAATAATTCTGACCGTGCTTATGCTGTCGGCGATTTTCGTAAAGGAAGTATGGCTTAAGCCGTATCTTATATCCGGAACGTCGATGGAAAGGACGTTACAGTCGGACGATTGGGTGCTGGCGGACGCTCTTAAAGCGCCTAAGCGCGGCGACGTTGTGATAATATACAACCGCCGTAAAGAAGTAATGCTCGTAAAGCGGGTAATAGCCCTGCCGGGCGACGTTATCCGCTACGACCAAAACGGCGCGGTGTACGACAAGACCGACGACGGGTATAAGAAAAGGGAAGAGGACTACGCGCTGATAAAAACAAACGCTTTTCCCGTGCTATCCGAAGAGATAACGGTAGGCGAAGGCGAAGTGTTCGTGATGGGCGACAACAGGGGCGTAAGCGAGGACAGCAGGCGCTGGGGCGCAATGCTGATATCGGACATAAAAGGCGTCGTAAGTCAATGGGTAATAGATAACAGAAAGACGTTGCGGTGGATATACCCGTACGTTTGATTTAAATAAAAGCAATGGCAGGAGGTTGTCATAAATGGAAACGAAAATAAAACTCACGTCTGACAGTACTTGTGATCTTACCGAGGAACTCATGCAAAAAAGCGGAGTAACGATTTGTCCCATCGCCATAATTTTGGGCGATGAAGAGAAATTCGACACCGTAAACGTCGACGCGGAAGGTGTTCTGGATTTCGTGAGGGAAACCGGTAAACTGCCCAAGACCGCGGCGACCCCCGCCGAAACTTATAAAGAGTTTTTTAAGAAGAATACCGCCGACGGCGAAACGCTTATACACTTTTGCATTTCGTCGAAAGCGTCGTCTTGCTATCTGAACGCGGTAGAGGCGGCGAAAGATGTAAAGGGCGTATACGTCGTGGATTCGCTTGCGCTTTCCGGCGGGCAAGGACTTCAGATAATGAAGGCTGCGGACCTTATCAAAGAGGGGAAAAGCGCGGAAGAGATAATCGAGGCGCTGAAAGAATTGACGCCGAAAACGCAACTCTCGTTCGTAGTGGACACTCTCGAGTTTTTGCAAAAGGGCGGCAGATGTTCGACTCTTGCGGCGGTCAGCGCGAAACTGCTTAAAATCCACCCGTCCATATACAGCAAGGACGGAGAGTTGAAAGTCCAGAAGAAATATATCGGGAATATGCAGAGATGTTTAACGCAGTACGTTTCGGATCTTGCGTCGGAGTTCAAAGATTACGACAAAACCCGCGCCTTCATAACTCACAGTCCCGCGGATAAAGAACTCGTCGATCTCGTGACGGAAAAGGCGAAGGAACTGTTCGATTTCGACGAGATATACGAAACGTTTGCGGGAAGTACCGTAACGAGCCATTGCGGCAGAAACACTATAGGACTTCTGTTTTTGAATAAATGATGACGAAATTATACGACGATAAAGACTACGAAACGGCTTATCGGTTGAAACGGAAACTGCTTGCCGTATATCTCGCCGCGCTTGCCGCGGTGTTCGCCGCGTGCGCGGTGGTATTCGTGCTGTTTCTATTGATGCCTTACGCCTCCACGCCGGAACTGAAAGCGCGGAAAGATCTGTATATGTTCATCGACTGCGCGCTGTCGGTTTTATTCGCGATTTACTCCGTGATATATATCTGTATACCGTATCGGAGAGCGCGGTTCTACTTTAAAATGTTAGACGATATGCGCGTCGGCGAAAAGACGAAAAACGTCGCTACGTTTTTGAGAAACGACGAAACGATTACGGAAGTGAGGTTCGTTGATTTTCGCACGATGGTGGTTTTGGAGTGGTCTGAAAAGACGCAGGAGTATATGCGCAGAAACGTCCTCGTGGATAAAGAAAAGCCGATGCCGGATTTTAAAAGCGGCGACATAATAACTTACGAAACGCACGCGAACATGCTCGTGTCTTACGGGCTAAAATCGGACGACGACGTGTTCGGAGATTTATAGCCGAGTCAATTCATATCCGAACCCGCCTTAAATAAGTCTTTTCCGTTCGGCTGGCGAGTTCTCGCGCAATGAATTAGTACTCTATTACGCTCGCTCTTACCAAAATGCTCGTAAAATATTTTATTTAAGGTGCAAAGCATTTAAGCAGTGCAATTTCGAGTGGGTTTTTACAAAGGCGAACGCAGTCGCAACTCATACTACAAGTGAGAATTTGCGAAAATACGCCGAAATTCCAACGCTTAAACGAGTTCGGATATGAATTGACTTGGATAAGGAGAATAAAATGCCAAAACAGAGAAGTGAAGTAAAAGAAAACGTAAAATGGAAACTTACGGACATCTTTGAAAGCGACGAAGAGTTCGAGGGGCTTTTGAAAGAGGTCGAAAAAGAGATAGACTTTAAAGAGTTCGAGGGGAAACTCGGCGACGAAGAGACGCTGCTTAAATGCTTTAGAAAAACCGACGAGATAGAAACGAAACTCGAAAAACTCGACGTTTACGCGTTTTTGAAAAAGGACCTCGACACCCGTTCGTCGGACGCGGTGTCCGCACTTTCGCGTGCGGAAGCGGTATTCGTAAAATATTCTGCGGCGACGTCGTTTATAGTCCCCGAGATAACCGCGCTCGACGAGGACGCGTTAAAGAAAATTATCGCCGACGAGAGGTTTAAAGACTACGACTACGCGCTCTCGCGCATTTTGGCGGGCAAGGCGCATACGCTGAGCAAAGAAAGCGAGAACGTCTTGGCGCTCGGCGGACAAGTGTTCGGCGGGGTTAACGACATCTTTTCGGTGATAGACAACGCGGACCTGCCGTTCCCGAAGATAGAAGTCGACGGCGAAGAAGTAACCGTTTCGCACGGAATGTACGGCGTTTTGCTCCAGAACGAGGACAGGGCAGTAAGGGAAAAGGCGTTCAAGGAATACTATAAAGCGTATATATCGCTTATAAACACGATAGCGGCGACGTATACGGGAAGCGTAAATACCGACGTCTATTTCTCTCGCGCGAGAAAATACTCGTCGTGTCTGGACATGGCTTTAAGCGGCGAGGACGTGGATAAATCGGTGTACGAGAACCTGCTCAAAAGCGTCCACGAGGCTCTGCCCGTTATGCACAGATATATTTCTTGCAGAAAAAAGGCGCTGGGACTGAGCGAAATGCACATGTGGGATATTTACGTTCCGCTCGTAGAGAACGCGGATATAAAACTCGACTACGAGGACGCGTTCAAACTCGTAAAAGAAGGGCTTAAGCCCCTCGGCGAGGAATACGGCAAACTCCTCCAGACCGCGCACGACGAGGGTTGGATAGACGTAGAGGAAACCGAGGGTAAAAGGAGCGGAGCGTACAGCGCTTGCGTATACGCGTTGCCGCACCCCTACGTTTTACTCAACTACCAAAAGACCACTCACGAAGTGTTCACGATAGCGCACGAACTCGGGCATTCCATGCACTCGTATAAATCCAACGCCGCGCAGCCGAAGTCCAAGGCGGATTACAAGATTTTCGTCGCGGAAGTCGCAAGCACGGTAAACGAAGTGCTGCTACTGAAGTATCTGATGAAGAATACCGAGGACAAAAAACTCAAAAAATACCTCTGCTCGTATTATCTCGATATGATTCGCACCACGCTCTTCCGCCAGACAATGTTCGCGGAGTTCGAGTATAAGGCGCACGGCGCGGCTGAGCGCGGAGAGGCGCTTACCAAAGAATCGCTTTGCAAAGAGTATAAACGCCTCAACGAGGAGTATTACGGCAAGGATATAGTAAGCGACGAAGAAATTTCTTACGAATGGGCGAGGATTCCGCATTTTTACACCGCGTTTTACGTCTACAAATACGCTACGGGAATAATAAGCGCAATATCCATTGCCGAGAGAATTTACGCCGAGGGCGAAAAAGCGGTGGAGGACTACTTTAAGTTCCTTTCGTCGGGCGGTTCGGCGTCGCCCGTAGAACTTTTGAAACTCGCGGGTGTGGATCTGACGAAAAAAGACGCGTTTTCGCAGGCGATGAAGTCGTTTGAAAACGCTCTCGAAGAATTTGAAAAACTGTAAGAGGTACGAAAATGCCCATTAACGAAAAGGCTTTGCCGTATAATCTCGAAGCGGAGCAGTCCTTGCTCGGCTCGGGGATAATCGACAGGGAATTGCAGGACGAGATAATGTCGAA
>CAMOXE010000109.1 GCA_946628865.1 uncultured Clostridia bacterium
AAAAGAAATTTCTTCAAAAAAGACGGTAAATCATACTTTTGTTCAAAAATAAACCTTAATAAGCATTCTTATCGTTTGTAAATTCGGGAAATTCAAAATTACATATTTTATTGTTTTTTGTTTTGTTGTAAAAAGAAAACCCTGACCGTTGTCGTCAGGGTTAAAACTTTTTATGTAGTTAAAGTGTATTTCTATTTTATCGTCGTATAGGACGACTTGTTTTAGAAGTGTTCGTAGCATTTGATACGGTTCTTTTCGGATTGCGACGTTAAGATATTTAACGACGTCCTCTTTTGTGAGTTTTATTTTTTCTTTTGACTGTAAAACTTCAATCGCCGTATTCGTTTCCGAAAGCGTTTTTTCTAATTCTTCAAGTTTACTTTTGGTGGACAGGGTAATTATACCTGCCGTTATTGCTTTTACAACGTTATCTATCTGGCTTTGCAAATCACTTTTCTCTTTTAGCAGGATATTCAGTTCGGCGTTTTCGGTTTTCTTTTCTTCGTGGTTTTTAAGAATAAAGTCCGCTATTTCGGAAATTGTGTTTTCATTTATAACTTCCAGAGTGGTATCGACAACGAGTTGTTCTAGCAGTTCTTTACGTATTTGGGATTTTTTACAGCCGTTATTCCGTTTTTTCCCGTAACATTTATAATATCTTTTTAATTCGCCGTTTCTTGCCGTTCCTGTTTCCGCACTCATCGGACTACCGCAATAACCGCAAATCAGTCTGTTTCTTAACATATAAATATCGTAATTTCGTTCGGATTATTAACGATTGGTGTACCAAAAAACAGCACCGTTTTGGTGCTGCTTTTTTTGGTCTTTTCGTTTTCCGCAATCGGTTCTCCGGTGCGGTCGGCATTTGACGAACAATAATTGACGGGCGAGACCTTCGTAGCGCATTTGCGCGGAGATGCTTCCCGCCGGGAGTACCATGCCCCCCGGTTAAACCTATAATGGTTTAACCGGGGTTTCCTTATAATAATTGCCACCGACGCGTTTTTAGCGTCGGTGGCAAAATATTTCCGTTTACAATATAAAAATTTAAGTTTTACGTCTTAAACCGTAAGTTCGGGAAATTCGAGTAATTCCGTCAATCTTTTTATAGGATATTTTGTTTTCTCATATTGCGCCGCACAACCTATACCAACAGTTAGAAAGCCGCCCGCTGTTCCCGCGTCTATTCCCGCTTCCGCATCTTCTACAACGACACATTCCGAAGACTGTAAATTCAAATAATCCGCCGCTTTTAAGAACACTTCGGGATCGGGCTTGCTATGCGAGATATTGTTCCCGTCGGATACCGCGTGAAAATATTTCGCTAAATCCGTTTTTTCCAAAATAAGCGGCGTGTTTTTCGACGACGAGCCTACCATAATAAAAACTCCTTCTGCCTATACGGCAATTAAAATATATTTACAAGCCTATAACGGCGTTGTATCAAAGGGGTGGGGAGCAGGGGAAGAAAATCTTACTCCCCAAATAAGGAATAAACCTTAAAAATAAAAAAGTTTTATCCTTCCTAATAAGAATAAAACTATACAATTCAGGAAAATTATGAAAATGTTGTAAAAAAAATATTGACAAATTGGAAGGGGGGGGGGTATACTTATTGAGTATACTATTATCATCCATAATTGCGCCCTTATAGGGTGTGTGCCGCAGGAAATACGCGTCTCGGTTTTAAGGTGTTTAAGGGGATTGAATGAAAAAAATCGTAGTTTTCGTTATCACTTGTTTAATTCTTATTGTCGGGATTGCGCCTGTAAGCGTGGCGTTTGCGGCAAACTTGTCCGATAGTATAGTTTTGCATTTAACGGCAACTCATACGGATAATCAGGTCGTTATAAACGTTAATATGATTACGAATACCGGTATTTCGGGTATGACGTTGGAATTGACGTATGATAGAAACGTTTTTGAGTTCGACGGCTACGCACAGGGGCAGGCGCTTGATATGGATTTGATTAGCACTGATTTGTCCGAAGACCCGACCTTGCCCATAAGATTTAATTGGTTAAAGAAAAATTCGGACATAGGAAACGATTTTTCGACGGGCAATATTTTACGGCTTTATTTTACTTTGAAATCCGATTGTCAGGGCGGCAGTTATGAAATCGGCTTGAAAAACGTGGAAACGGTGTATATTAAAAACAATAATCCGACGTTAAAATCCGCGATAATCGATAAAGCGGTCATCAACATAGCTGAAAATAAAATTACCGAGATTGAAATTAAAGAAGCCGAAACGACGGGCGGCGCTAATTTGGGGCTTATTATAGGTGCTGCGGTGTTTGCGGTCGCGGCTGTAAGCGCGGCGGTTGCCGTGTTAGTCGTTAAGATAAGAAAAGGGAACAGGAGACGGAAAAGTTGGTTAAAGTTGTAAAGCGGCATATTTATAATAGAATATTACGCCTTTTTGCGCTTATAGCCATAATCTGTTTAACTGCGGCGTTGCCGATAGCTTTTACCGCCCGTGCCGATGGTGTTGACGCTCGGCTTTCTTCGCAAAATCAGACGGTTCATCGCGGTCAGACGTTTGACGTAGATATTAACGTGGCGGACAATACGGGACTTTTAACGTTGTTTTTAACGGTAAAATTCGACCATAGCGTGTTTACGCTTATTAACGTTCAGCAGGTCAGGCAAGCACTTGGCGAGTTGAATATGGAACATTCGGGAAGCGGCTACGACTACATAGACGAAAAAACGGGCGGTTTCAATTTATTCTGGGACGGAAGCAGAGCCGACGCTACGAACGGAACAATAGTACGGTTGACTTTTCAGAGTTCTATGACAGCCGCAATCGGCACTTATCCGATTGACCTTGTGGTCGACGAAACAAACACTACGGTTGCTTATAACGTTTCCGCAAACGTGGAAGTCGTTAGCCCGCAAATCGAACTTATCGAAGGCGCGTATATCGTCGTTTGGCACGATTGGGACTGTACGCCTGTTGAAAACACCAATATCGTCGGGCATCCGTACAATCAACTTACGGGCGGATACGAATATAATAGTGAAGAAAGTCTTAATACGGAAACGGATTTTCCGAACGCTCCGTCAAGGGTTGACGACGATATGTTCTCTTACGAGTTTGTCGGTTGGGAAGGCGCTGTGTGGAGAGGGGACGTTCCGAACGACTCTTCGGTCATATATTACATAGCAAAATATATCTCTACTCCAAAGGTTTACACGGTCTGGTATTACGTTGACGGGTTTGGGGTGAATTACGATGAAGACGGAAAAGAAGTGGACAACGTACCCGACGGCGAAATAAATGAAGATAGCGAATTTTATACCGCGAAATCAACCGCGTATAATTCGATTATAGACGAAAAGGATATTCCGCGCAAAGACGATTATACGTTTTACGGCTGGTTTACCGAGCCGACCTTTACAGCAAAGGTGGGTTCGCCGCTTCTGACCGCAAAGGAAGACAAGTTAAACGGGGAGTTAAAAGAAACAAGAAAAAGAACAGACA
>CAMOXE010000110.1 GCA_946628865.1 uncultured Clostridia bacterium
GCGGAGCCCGGACTTTCCTCGTTGATAACTTAGTTATCCCCGCAACCGTACAACCGACTCGCCCGTTTAGTTTACCACACTTCGAGGGCTTTGTCAATAAAAACAAAGGACCGAACGAAAACTCGTCGGTCCTTTAATTATTATTCTTTGTCTTTAAGCATATCCGCAAGCGAAATTCCGGTTACGCCGCCTTCGTTCCATTCTCTGGGCTCGTCGTCGGGTTGCTCAACCTTTTCTTTTTTCGCTCTTCTCGGCTTTTCTTCGCCGCCATCTTCGACTTCGGTCTCAGACTTTTTGCCTCTTCTCGGCTTTTCCAAACCTTCCGGAGCAGGCGTAAGCGCTTTTATGGACAACGTCATCTTTTCCTTTTCAACGTTCATATCCATTATCTTAGCCTCAACCTCTTCGCCAACTTTTAACGCGGTGGTCGGGTTTTCAAGCCATTCGTGAGATATCTGAGAAACGTGTACGAGACCGTCAACGCCTTTTTCGATTTCTACGAACGCGCCGAAATCGACTATTCTTACAACCTTGCCTTTAACTACGTCGCCGATTGCATATTTGTCCGCAACGAGTTGCCACGGCTTGGGTTGAAGTTGTTTATATCCGAGCGATACTTTCTTAGTCTCGCGGTCGCATTTCAAAACTTTGAAATCGTATTCGTTGCCGAGTTCGAAAACTTCGGCGGGAGAACCGGCATTCGTCCAGGACAAATCGGAGATGTGAGCCAAACAGTCGAACCCGTTTACGTCTACGAACGCACCGAACGGCGCAAATCTTACGACCTTACCGGTAACGACGTCGCCCTCGCTTACCTGCGAGAAGAACGCCTCTTCTTTAGCCGCTTGAGCAGCGTCTCTTATCGCCTTTTCTTCTTCCAAAATTACGCGTTGAGACGCAACTATCTGCTTTCTTCTTCCTCCGTCCTCGATCTTTATCGCTTTCAAACGGAGTTGCTTGCCTTTATATTTTTCAAGGTCTTTGACAAAACCTATTCTGATCTGTGAAGAAGGTATAAACACGTCGTAAGAGCCGAGTTTGGAAGTAAGACCGCCTTTGTTGGTGTTTTCAATCGTAACCGTAAAGATTTCGCCGTCTTTGAGTTTTGCAACGATTTCCTCCTCTT
Source organism: uncultured Clostridia bacterium (assembly GCA_946628865.1). Taxonomy (GTDB): domain Bacteria; phylum Bacillota; class Clostridia; order Christensenellales; family Borkfalkiaceae; genus UBA10281. Next base: position 1,127 of record CAMOXE010000110.1, read on the forward strand.
CCTTGCGCGCTCTTATCGCCTTTTGCGATAACGAAACAGGATTGAGACCTACTATCATGACTTCGAGTTCGTCTCCAACTTTGGACGCAAATTCCGCTTTGTCGTAGTTCTCGCAGTCAATTTCGTTCTTGGAAAGAAGAACTTCTTTCTTCGTATTGTTTATATAGACGAGTAAACCGTCGTCCGTTGCCGAAGATATCGTAACGCTGAGGATTTGCCCGCGACGGAACTTCTGTTCGTCGCCCATTGCCGTCATCGCCTCTTCCATAGAACTTGCGGGTTTAACTTCCGCTTTTTTTGCCTCTTCCGTTTCTTTTACTTCCGTGATTTCTTCCATCTTTAAGAAAACCTCCATCGATTGCCTTCTCGGTGTGGATGCACCGGTAACAATACCTACCTTTTTAAAATTTTTTAATTTGTCTGCGTCAAGTTCGCTTTGGTCCGAAATGAAAAAAACGTTACCGCAGTTTTCTTGACATATGTCCGTTAGTTTTTTAGTATTGCTACTGTTTTTACCACCGACAACAATCATAGCGTCACAGGTTTTTGATAGTGTTTCCGCTTCTTTTTGACGCTCTCTAGTAGTATAACAAATTGTCGGAAAAACTTCAAGCGTTTTTACGCCTAATTTCGCAAATTTTTCTAAAATTTTTTGAAATTTTCGGTCAGAATAAGTGGTTTGAGACACCAAACACACTTTTTCAAGGTCTTTGACGGCGTTTTCGTCGAAATCCTCGTCTATTACCAAGGCTTTTCGGTCGCACCAACCGTCTATACCCACTACTTCCGGATGATTCTTTTCGCCCGTTATTATTATCGAGTACCCTTTCGCATGATACTCTTCGACGATCTTTTGCGTTTTCATCACGAACGGACAAGTGCAATTTATTACGTTTATCCCTTTGTCTTCTAAAGCCGAAATAACGTCTTTGCCTACTCCGTGCGAACGGATAATCACCGTGCCTTTTTCTATTTCGTCAATGCTTTCCACGGTTTTTGCGCCGAGCCGTTCGAGTTCGTCGGTAACGGTCTTGTTATGTATTATCTCGCCCAGAATATACACCCCGTCGGCGGCGATTTTTTCAGCCGTTTCGACGGCGCGCCGAACGCCGCTGCAAAAGCCGCTGTTTTTTGCAAGAATGACTTCCATTTATTTCTTCTCCGAGAGTTCGGTTGCCGCCGCTCGGCAATCTTCTATCTCAACGCGTATCCTTTCGTCTAATTCACGCATAACTTCGGCGTCGAGTTTTTTGCCGTAATAATCCGAAAAATCAAAGGGCTTTCCTATCGCGGCGTAACCTCTTTTGAACATTTTAAACCGAGACTTCATGCCTATCGGCACGATTTTTACTTTCGCCTTAAACGCTATCATACTCGCTCCGCCCTTTATTTCCCGAACGGCGCCGCCCTCTTTGTTTCTCGTCCCCTCGGGAAATATTATCAGATTCCCGCCGGTTTTAAGCACGGAAAAACATTGTTTAAGCGCATTTATATCCGCACCGTCTCTGTCTATGGGAATAAGACCTAATTTTTTGAGTATGCAGCCCAAAAACTTGTTTTTAGTCAGTTCTTTCTTGCCGAGAATATTCGGACGTTTTTTAAACAGTTCGTATACCACCGCCACGTCGATTTTTGCGTAATGATTGCAAACGTATACGCAGTTGCCGTCTTTAGGCAAATTCTCTTTACCGTATATCTTATGCGGATAGAACAAGTAAAAAAGCGGCAAGCCTATTATTCTTATCAGTTTATAAAACATAACTTAAAATCTTCTCCGCAACCTCTTCGGCGCTTATATCGGAAGTGTCGATAACTACCGCGTCGTCAGCCTTTTTAAGCGGCGCGAAATCTCTGTGACTGTCGTTATAATCGCGTTGTTTTATTTCTTCGTGCAAAGCGTCGAAATCGACTTTCTCGTCGCGCTCTATCAGTTCTTTATACCGCCGTTTTGCGCGGACTTCGCTATCTGCCGTAACGTAAAATTTATATTTTGCGTTCGGCAAAACGTAAGAGCCTATATCTCTTCCGTCTAACACGCAATCCATAGACGCGGCTATTTCGCGTTGCTTTTCGACCATTTTAAGTCTTACGCATTTATGCGCCGATACCGTGGACGCAAGCATGGAAACTTCCGCTTTTCGTATATCGGAAGATACGTTTTCGCCGTCTAAAACCGTAATTTGAGTGCCGTTTTCGTAGCGAATTTCAAGGTCGATGTCGGTTATTATTTTTTCGACTTTCTCTTTATCCGTCACGTCAACGCCCTCTTTTAAGCACTTTAAAGCGCATGCCCTGTACATTGCCCCGGTATCGAGATACAGTATATCCAATTTCTTTGCGATAATCTTCGCGACCGTGCTTTTCCCGCTGCCCGCGGGTCCGTCCAATGCGATATTAAGCATCAATTCTCTCCTCTGCCGCCCGCGCTATACGCGGTAGTTGCGGCGATCGTTATATTAAACCCTCCGGTCAAAGCGTCTACGTCTATCACTTCGCCGGCAAAATACAAGCCTTTTACTATTTTACTCTCCATGGTTTTCGGATTGATTTCGCTCGTCGTAATTCCGCCCGACGTCACTATTGCCTCTTCAAGCGGTCTGAGCCTTTTAGGCGTAAAAGTGAGATTTTTTACGGTATGAACGAGTCGCTGTCGTTCTTCTTTAGTAAATTCGTCGCAACTTTTTTCGGCATCTATACCCGAACTCGCTATCACTATGGGAACGAGCGATTTTATAAGCAATTCTCCGAGAGAGTTTTTTACGAGTTTGCCTCTGTTTTTAGACAAATCGCGCAATACTCTGTCGCCTAATTGCTTTTCGGACAGCGCGGGCTTTAAATCCAAGGATATTTTCAAAGCGGAAACGTCGCGCTTGTTTATAAAACTCGACGCAGTCAACACGATAGGTCCCGAAACGCCCGTATGCGTAAACAGCATTTCGCCGAATTCGCCGAAAATCTCTTTGCCGTTTTCGGTTACCGAAATCCTGACGTTTTTAAGAGATACGCCCGCAAGAGAAGTAACGTCGTCTTTGACGTCTATTCCGCAAAGCGCGGGAACGACGGGAGTAACGCTATGACCTAAACTCTCGGCAAACGCATATCCGTCGCCCGTCGAACCCGTCGTCGGGTAACTCTTGCCGCCCGTACATATTATCACCTCGTCGCAACATATTTTACCCTTTTCGGTATGAGCGGTAAAACCGTCCGAAGTCTTTTCAAGGCTTAAAACGCGTTCGTTTAAACGCACCGCGACTTTTTCGTCGCTTAAATAACTCTCAAGGCATTTAGTAATATCGCTCGCCTTGTCGCTTACGGGAAAAACTCTGTTTCCGCGCTCGACTTTAAGTCGGACTTTTTTTTCGAGAAACGACATAAAATCCGACGGCGAAAAACGCATAACCGCACCCGTCAAGAACTTCGGGTTGGTCACGACCTTTTCAAGAAACTCTCCGCGTTCGCAGTCGTTGGTTACGTTGCACCTGCCTTTACCCGTTATATATAATTTTTTACCGAGTTTCTCGTTTCTTTCAACGAGTACGACCTCGTCGCCCTTTTTTGCTCTGAAATATGCGGAAATCATTCCCGCAGGGCCTCCGCCGATCACGA
>CAMOXE010000111.1 GCA_946628865.1 uncultured Clostridia bacterium
ACCGAGGCTTTGTCCGTTCGATCGAACAGTATCGGCGTTACGGTGATATAATTCTTGCTTGAAAGCGCGACGTCGTTTTCGCCCTCCGTTTCATACACCGGCTCGCCCATAAGCGAAAAAGACCCGTTTGAGTTTTGGCGATAATAATCATTATAGAATACATATCCGAGCGGCGCGACGAAAGCGCCCGCTATCTCTTTTAAAGGAAGGTTGGGAAAGTTTACGTTCAGAGTTATATCGGGCGAGGACAATTCCATAAGTTTAGGCAACAGTCTGATCGCCGCCTCGGCGTTATCTTGAAACCTGCAACCGGTGTGCTTTACGCACGAAAACGCGATGGACGGGATATGAAAGAAATTTCCCTCGAGAGCCGCCGCAACCGTCCCCGAATACGAGGTGTTGCTGCCCAAGTTCTCGCCCGCGTTTATTCCCGATATTACCAAATCGAATTTTATGTCTTTAAAATAGTGAATAGCGAATTTGACGCAGTCGCATGGCGTGCCTGAAAGCGAATAACACGCGTATTTATAAGGCGTTTCAACCTTTGAAAAAGTCAGTTCGCGAAAAATAGATAAAGAATGAGAAGAAGCCGAACGGTTTCCGTCCGGCGCTAAGACCACGATATTATGTTTTTCGGACAGCGCGTTCGCAAGGGCGATCAAGCCCTCGCTTTGCACTCCGTCATCGTTAGTCAAGAGAATATTCATTAGCAATAAACTCCGTAATGATTAAAAGAGAATATTTATAACGTCTAAACCGCGCAGTCGTTGGCGAAACGTAATTTATACCGGATAAACTCCGCCGCAATTCTCGGCGAGGTCTTTATCTACGCCGCGTTTAGCCGCTAATCTCTTTTTGAAGAAATTGAGCGCGACTTCGTTAAACAACGCGTAAGACAAAACGTCCTCTTCGCAAGTATAATACTCCGCTATTTCCGATTTAAACTTCTCGTATTCGGGCGAAAGCAAGTCCGCGGGGCGGCAGGTTATCGTCTTTTCGCCCTTGACGACTTTTTGAAGAACTTCTTCGTCGGGCTTTACGGGGAGTTTTCCGTATTCGCCCTTTAAAAGCGCTTTAAATTCTTTCGTTGCCGTTTTGTATCTCTCTCCGCCTAAAACGTTAAGTACCGCTTGAGTACCGACGATCTGACTTGACGGAGTTACGAGCGGCGGATAGCCGCAGTCTTTCCTTACGTTCGGAACTTCTTTAAGCACGTCGTCCAACTTGTCGAGTTTGCCTTGCTGCTTGAGTTGATTCATAAGATTTGAAAGCATTCCGCCCGGCACCTGATATATGAGCGTGTTGACGTTCACTTTTCTGACGTTCGGGTTAAGCGAGCCGTCTTTTTCGAGTTCGGCGGCGACTTTCTTGAAATGGTCGTTTATGGGAACGAGTTTATTTATATCTATTCCCGTATCGTATTCCGTGCCTTGAAGAGTAGCGACGAGCGGCTCGGTTGCCGGATTGGAAGTGCCGTTACCGAGAGCGGACAGAGCGGTGTCTACTATGTCGCACCCCGCCTCTATCGCCTTTAAATATACCATATCGCCCGTACCCGTGGTGTTGTGGGTATGAAGATGTATTTTCGTAGTGGGTTTCAGCGCTTTCTTCATTGCCGAAACGAGGTTGTAAGCGGTATACGGCAATAAGAGGTTTGCCATATCTTTTATACAAATATTGTCCGCCCCCATGCCCTCGAGCGTCTTTGCGAGAGATACGAAATACTCGTCCGTATACACGGGACCCGTGGTATAGGAAATCGCCACTTCGCATATTCCGCCGTATTTCTTTATGGCTTTTATCGAAGTTTCAAGGTTTCTCACGTCGTTTAACGCGTCGAACACCCTTACTATGCTTACGCCGTTTTTGATCGAGTATTCGATAAACTTTTCAACAACGTCGTCCGAGTACTGCTTATAGCCTAAAAGGTTTTGTCCCCTTAAAAGCATTTGAATCGGCGTCTTTTTTAAATGGCTCTTTATCGTGCGGAGTCTTTCCCACGGATCTTCGTTTAAAAACCTTAAACACGAATCGAAAGTAGCCCCGCCCCACGCCTCGAGCGAATAATAGCCGACTTCGTCCAATTTATCGAGCATGGGGAGCATCTGCTCTATAGTCATACGCGTTGCAGCCTGCGACTGATGCGCGTCCCTTAATATCGTATCTGTTATTAAAACTTTTCTTGACATTGTTCACCTCTAAAATAGGGATATTAAAAATCCCGCCGCTATTGCCGAGCCGATAACGCCCGCGACGTTCGGTCCCATTGCGTGCATCAAAAGATGGTTGCTCGGATCTTCTTCCCTGCCGACGTCCTCCGAGATTCTCGCCGCCATCGGTACGGCGGAGACCCCGGCGCTTCCGATTAGCGGATTTATCTTTCCGCCGGAAAGTTTGCACATAAGTCTGCCCATCAAAAGTCCGCCTATAGTTCCGAATACGAACGCAAACAGACCGAGGGCTATTATCTTAAGCGTCGATAATGACAAAAATACTTCGCCGTATGCCTTACTGCCAACGCATATACCGAGGAAAATGGTTATCGTGTTCATAAGTCCGTTCTGCGCTTGCGTGGAAAGTCTCTCGGTTACACCGCTTTCCTTTAATAAGTTGCCGAGCATAAGCATTCCGAGAAGAGGCATCGCGTCGGGTAAAAGCAAGCCGACGACAAGCGTTACGAGTATCGGGAACACTACTTTTTCAAGTTTCGTTACCGGGCGTAATTGTTTCATCTTTATCGCGCGCTCTTTTTTGGGAACGATAAGGCGCATAAGCGGTTTTTGAATTATCGGTATAAGCGCCATATACGAATACGCCGCTATCGCTATCGCCGAAAGTAATTCCTGCTCAGTAAACTTGGACAAAGTCTGCGTAACGTATATCGCCGTAGGACCGTCCGCGCCGCCGATTATCGCTATCGAACAAGCCGCCGCAAGGTCGAAACCGAGCAGGATTGCCAAAAACAACGCTACGAATATTCCGAGTTGCGCCGCCGCGCCGATGAGCATGCTCTTCGGGTTGGAAATGAGCGGACCGAAATCCGTCATCGCGCCTATTCCCAAGAATATGAGCGGCGGGTATATTACCTTTTCCACGCCGAAGAACAAGTACCATAAAAGTCCCGGTTTTTCGACGTTTTCGTAAATATGCGCCGCACCGTCCGCGTACTTGCCCCATACAACGTCGTAAGCACCCGGAATATTCACGATAAACATTCCGAACGCTATCGGAAGTAATAGTAGCGGCTCGAACTTCTTTACTATGGCGAGATAAAACAGAATAAACGATACGGCAAGCATAACGTAGTTTTGCCACGAGCCGTTCATAACTCCGAGTTGATCGACAAGACCTTGGAAAATCTCGCCTATATCGGTAAGTAAATTCTGAAACATAGTCCGCTCCGCTATGCTATATAGGCCAAAACAGCGTCGGACTCGACGTTATTTCCCCTCGAAACTTTAAACGTTACCACGCCGTCGCAAGGCGCAGTGATGTCGTTATCCATCTTCATCGCCTCTAAAACGAGGATCGGTTGATCCTTTTTGACCGTCGCGCCGTCTGCTACGAGCAAGTTCTTGATAAGTCCCGGGAAAGGCGAAACGACCTTAGTCCCCGCGCCCGTCGCCGCTTGCGGCTGAGGCGCCGCCTGCTTTATTTCTTTAACTATCGGCGTTACGCCCTCCGAAGAGGCAACCTCTTCAACTCCTACGTTATAACTTTTTCCGTTTACGGTTATTATAAAATTACGCATATTCTATCCTCTCAAATTTCTTTTCGTATCTTTAACCACGAATTCGGGTTTTTGCTTTTTCTCGGCGTAAATCGCCGCGACCGCGGCGCATATGACCGCCGTTATCTCATCGTCATCGTTTTCATTTATCGGCGTAGCCGTAGCCTCTTGCGCTATCGTTTCTCTCTTTTGGGGTTTTCGGAATTTTTTCATCGCGAAACCGAACAACCACACTACGAATATAAGCAGAGATATTCCCACGAAAACGACCATAAAGCCAATGACGGCGTCTAACGCCGCTTCGCCCGCGCCGATAAATTTGGGATACCCCTCTTCAACGAGTAAATTAAACATCTTTCCTCCCCGTTTAAAGCGTTTTAAGTGCGGAAACGAGGTACGGGCGCACGAACGAAGGACGGATAATATCGTCGACGTAGCCGTTTCTCGCGGCGTTTATCGGATCGGCATTTTCTTCGGAATAACGCCTTTCAAACTCCTCGAATTTATCCTCTCTGATCTTTCCGAACGCAACCGCAGACCTGTCGCCGCTAAACAGCGCTATTTTGGCGTTTGCAAACGCGTAAAGGTATTTAACGCCGAGCGACTTCGCCGCAAAGAGCGTGTACCCCAGCCCTATCGCGTTTCCGTAAACGACGGAAATGCGTCTGCAATTTTTAAACTCGGATATAAGTTCCGAAATCTCCTTAAGCACCGGCGACGCGCTTACGCTCGCCTCGCGCTTTATTCCGAGAGTGTTGACGAAAGTTACGAGCGGTAAATCTTTCGCCGCCACCGCCGAAACGAATTGTTTTATCTTGATAACTTCGTTTAAGCCGAGCGATACGCCATTTTCTTCGTCGCCGAAAATTATCGCCGCGACGCGTTCTTTTCCGATTGCGCCGTAACCGACTTTTATTTCCGGAACAAACGCCGAATTTATCTCCTCGAATTTCCCGCCGTCGAACGCCGCCGAAATTATGCCGCTTACGGTTGTTTTTTCGTCGAGTTCTTCCGCAGTTCTGTTATAATCGTCGGCGATTTCATCCTCGCATGAAATGACCGAAAGTATCTTTTCTTTAGCCTCGGAAAGATTTTCGATTTCGGAAGTCACCAATCCCGATTTAACAGAGTTTTCATATCCCGCGACCTTTTGCGCGGTGGCGTGTTTTTCGGACGCCGCCAAAACGAGCGGACTGTCGTAACATATCTCGCCGCCTTTTACGACGTAACAAGCGTCGCACGCCGCGGCAAGTAAACTCATCGAGCCGTAAACTCTTCCGAGTACTATCGATATTTGAGGAACGAACCCCTTTATCTCAGCCGACGCGCTCAAAACTTCGGCAATTCCCTCTAAGACGTTCACGCCCTCTCCGACTTCTACGCCGTAAGAGTTCAAAAGATAAATTACGGGTGTGGCGGTCTCAGATGCGCGGGTTATACACGCGGCGATTTTTTTACAGTTGGAAAGCGTAACGCCGCCGAAATTTTCATTCGCGTTTTGCGCGATAAGATACACCGGATTTCCGTCTATTGCGGCATACCCCGTAACGACGCCGTTACCCGGTTTTTCTTCGCCGTAAAAATCATTTTTGCTAAAACTGTATCCGCCGAGTTCGACAAAGGATTTTTCGTCGATTATTTCAGCGATTTTCTCTCTTAATTCGCGAGTTTCGGAAAGAATTTCGGCTCTTCTTTGCTCGAGCAATTCTATTTTATTCACAAAAATCCTCCATTATAATCTTCCTATATATTATATCATAACGGTATAGATTTTGCAAACAAAAAAGACGCAAAAACTTGCATCTTTTTCCCGTTTAATATAACTATTTTTCACTTTATTTCGCAGGTCAATAAAAACCGTCTGAAACCTATCGTTCCCGCCTCGTCTTTTTTAAATACCGACGTGTCGCCGAGTATCTGTACGCAGGTGTCGTTTATATAGGCTTTTATAGCCTCGTCCGCCTCGGACTTCTCGGTTATGTCCGGATTGTCTTTAATCAATCTTTTGACCATATTCTTATGGACGTACATAGGATCGTCCTCTTTATATCTGAAAGACTTTTCTTTAAGCAGTATCTTAGCCATCTCGTCTGTTTGGGCCTTTAATCTGCCGGGCAGAATAAACAGTCCCATCGCCTCTATCAGTCCGATACCCTCTTTTTTTATGTTGTGATGTTCGGGATGAGCGTGGAACACTCCGCCCGGAAATTCCGCCGTTGTGTAATTGTTTCTCAATATGATTTCGACGCAGTATTTGCCGTCCGAAAGATACCTCGCTATAAGCGTGCAGGTGTTATGCCTGTCTTTTACCGAGTTGAATATTCCCACCACTTCGTCCGAATAGCCTTTCCACGCCTCGATAATATCGCCCGCAAGTTCGGAAACGGTATTGCGGTTATAGCCGGTTAAGCGTATAACGGAATTGTACCAGTTAAGTATTCCCACTTCAACGTCGTGGAACTTTTCGGATTTCAAGGTGTAAAGGACGTTCGCCCTGTGCATGGGCATGACGTGCTTGCCGCCCTGATAATGCTCGTGATTTAAAATCGAGCCGCCGACTATGGGAAGATCGGAGTTGCTGCCTATAAAATAATTCGGGAAAAGTTCGATAAAATCGAGAAGTTTGTTTACGGTTTCCCTCGTCATTTTCATGGGCGTATGTTCTTGGTTAAACACTATGCAATGTTCCTCGAAATACGCGTAAGGAGAATACTGCACTTTCCATTTTTCGCCGCCGAGAGTTATCGAAACCGTGCGGAGGTTTGCGCGCGGCGGATGATTGTATCCGCCCAAATACCCCTCGTTTTCCGGACAAAGCGCGCACGCGGGATATTTTTTGTCTTTATTCCCCTCTTTCAGAAGTTTGGCAATGTCTTTATTGTCTTTTTCGGGCTTGCTCAGATTTATCGTTATCTCCAGAAGGTTGTCGCCGTCTTTATGCGTCCAACCGAGATTTTTTTCGATAGCGGTTTTTTGTATGTAGTTATTCATTACGCTTAAATTGTACAGATAATCGCACGCCGGTTGCGCGCCCATCTTCTCGCGTATGTAATTGAAAGATTGATTTATCTCCGACGGCTTTTGGGTAAGACAACCCATTATGAACGACGCAAAAAGCGTCTTTTGCGTATCGTCCTCGGCAATATTGTTTTCCATAGCGTAGTCCTTTATCTCGTCGAGCAAGACGTCGGGAACCGTCATATGTTTTATATATTCCAGATTCGGCACTTTTTCCATAGGCGCGTCGAGTTTGAAATGAACCAACAACGTATTTCTCATATACGTTTCGTCAAGTTCGCTCATATAAAGAAATTTCGTCGCATACACTATCAGTTTTTCAACAAGTAATTTTCCGTCAACCATAACAACCTCTCTATTTAGTCAATCTTTTGTCTTTTAAAACTATTCCGCGGCGGACTTTGTCGTCGCCGTGCTTGTCCTTTATCTCCATCACCGTTTTCATAAGCCGAAGTTTTTTATCGTAATCGCCGCCGAAAACGTCTATCTGTTCGTCTTTCGTAAAGTCTGACACCGAAACACCTAAACTCCTTACCGTCGTGGTCCAATCGACGTTCTTTTTCAAAATCTCGAACGCTTTTTCGTAAAAATCGTCCGCAAGCACCGTCGGGCGCTTTAATTTTCCCTGCCTCGAATACCACTCGAGGTTGGCGTTCCTGACCGACAGCGTGAGCGTCGTAGCCTTGCCTACGTCGCTTAAAACAAGCCTTTCGGCAACGCTTTCGCAAAGCGAAGTGAGCATCACCGCGGCGTCGTCGTCATCTCTTAAATCGCGATAGCACGTCACGCTGTTTCCGACGGACTTTATCTCTTCCGCGTCCTTTGCCGCTACGACCGGCGAGTCGTCAAGCCCCGCCGCATACCGCCATAACGTCTCTCCCGCTTTTCCGAGATATGACGATATATAACCAAAATCCGTCATGGCAAGATCGCCTATCGTCGTTATCCCGATCTTTTTAAGTTTTGCAACCGTGGATTTGCCTGCGTAAAGCAGATCGCCCAGCGGCAGTTTCCACACCTTTTGTTTGTAATTTTCTCCGGTAATTACGGTAGTGCCGTCCGGCTTTTTCATGTCCGAACCGAGTTTTGCGAAAGCCTTGTTAAAACTTACGCCTACCGAAACGGTCAAATCGAGTTCTCGTTTTACGGTTTCGCGTATTTCGTCGGCAATTTTTTTGCCGTCGCCGAAAACCGTGCTATGGCTTACGTCGAGCCAAGCCTCGTCGATACCGAAAGACTCTAAAACGTCGGTATATCTTAAATAAATCGCCTTTGCCTTTTTGCTCCAATACTCGTATTTTTTGTGATCGGCCTCTACGAACACTATATCCGGACAAAGTTTCCGAGCCTCGTTTTTAGTCATGCCCGTCTTAACGCCCGCGTCTTTAGCCGGTTGGTTTTTGGCAAGCACCACGCCGCGTCTGTCGTCCTCCGTACCGCATACCGCCATACGTTTTAATTTCAGTTCGGGCGCATATTTACACTCGACGCTTGCGTAAAAATTATTAAGATCAACGTGAAGAATCGTCCGATTTTCCATTTTTTCTTCCGCCGAATTTATCCTTAAAAAACTTTTCGACGGCGTCTCCCTTCTTGTATATATAATAGCATATCGCGAGCGTAAACGCAAATAAAATAGCCCAAATTATTATTCCCCACCAAGTATTATACGGAATAATCCGTCCGCTGAACGAGTAAGAAGTAACGTAGACCGAAAGCAGCCTGGTTATGATTATCATTACCGAATAATACCCCGCGCTCATCGACGATAACCCCGCCACGAAACACAATATATCGTCAGGGAAAAACGGAAAGATAAACATAAACGTCAAAACGACTTTATCCTTGTTTTTGACAACCTCAAGCCACTTATCGAGAGTTTCTTGTCCAACGAGCCAACCCGCAACCTTATACCCGAGCCGTCTGCCGATAAAGAACGCGACGAAAGACGCCGCGGTTATACCGATAAAACTGTACAAAGCGCCGAAAAAAGGTCCGAAGAGCGCTACGCCCGCGCCCGTGGTTATCATGCCCGGAATAGGCAACAGCACGACTTGTAAAAATTGCAAGAGTATAAACGCGGGAATCGTAAACCTGCCGTAGGAGGAAACGAATTCCCTTAAATCTTCAACGCTGTCGACCTTGTCCCACAGTCCGGTAACGGACGTCAGATAAAAGAACGCGAGAAAACCCGCCGCAAGTCCCAAAAATATAAGCAGTAATTTATAAAAAATTTCGCGTTTTACCAAATAGAAAACCACGGACAGCACCGACGCCGCAGAAACGACGACTATATACGAAATGAGAAATATTTTTCTGTATTCGGCAATAAACGCGATGTTTGCGTCCGCGATAAAAAGGATTCCGAATACGAGCGCCGCCGCCGTAAGCAAAGTTATCCATATTGCCGCCAAAACGTTATCCTTTATCTTTTTTCGATTGTTTATATCGTTTTCCATATATAATAGTATATTACGTCGAAGATTAATTATATTTAGATTTTCGTATTTTTTAAAACGATGCGCGTTTTTAACGCGCATCGGGCTATTTTTTATATACGATTTTGCCCCCGACCATCGTGAGCGCTATTTCGTAATCTTCTTCAATCGCCGTAAAGTCCGCGCGTTTACCGACTTCTATACTTCCCCTTTCGCCGAACGCGCCGATGTTTTTTGCGGGATTTTCCGTAGCGAATTTAACCGCCGTTTCAAACGGCACGCCAACCCTTTCGACGAGATTTTTTATCGCGACGTTCATCTTTAAAACACTGCCCGCCAAAGTCCCGTCTTTAAGTCTCGCCTCTCCGTTTTTCACGAATACTTCCTGTCCGCCGAGTTCGGAAAGCCCGTCCGGCATACCCTTTGCCCGCATAGCGTCGGTTATAAGCGTGAACTTGTCCGACGGCTTATTTTTAATAACGAGTTTGATTGCGGGAACGCTGACGTGTATGCAATCGCATATCATTTCGCAGTTCAGTTCGTCTATAAGCATTGCCGAACCGACCACGCCGACTTCTCTGTGATGAAGTCCCGTCTGCGCGTTATAAGTATGCGTAACGCTTTTAGCGCCGCTTTTTACCGCGTTTACGACGTCGTCGTATTTCGCGGCGGTATGACCTATCGACGCGACGACGCCTTCGGCATTAAGCGCGGCTATAAGTTCGTCGCCGCCGTTTTCTTCGGGCGCAAGCGTGACGATTTTTATGTTTCCGCCCGCAATCTTCTGATATTTATCGAACTGCGCTTTCGACGGATTTACGACGTATTCGAGAGGTTGCGCGCCGACGTGTTTGGGAGATATAAACGGACCTTCTAAGTGAACGCCCAAAACTTCCGCTCCGCCGAATTCGCCTTTTTTAATCGCCTTAGCCGCGTTATCCAAGGCTTTTGAAATGTTTTCTTCGCTCTGCGTCATGGTCGTAGCCAAAAACGCCGTAGTCCCCTCTTTTGCGAGATATTCCGATATGGTTTCAAGCGCCTCGGGGGTCGCGTCCATCGCGTCCGCTCCGCCGGCGCCGTGGATATGTTCGTCTATAAACCCCGGAAGAAGTATTCCGTCGAATTTACAAATCTCCTCTATCTCCCTTTCTCCCTCGCCG
>CAMOXE010000112.1 GCA_946628865.1 uncultured Clostridia bacterium
ATTCTTACGCAGTCTTTACGATAAGAATAATCAAACTCGCTCGCCTTGAACGACCTTATAAGCATTATCAACGCCTTGATAAAGACAACTACGCCGGCTACGACCGCAGGCGCAAATTGAATTATTCTTGCCAATTTGATTCTGCCGCCGTTATAGATAGCCCAAGCGCCGTTAACGACCGCCCAGCAAAACGCTACAGTAAGTAACGCCGCAATGGCGATACCTATTACTTTTTTTGCAACTTTCATATAAAAACTTCTCCTTCGTTTTCTTTAATTATAGTCTTATATTGACGTTATTGTCAAGCATTTTTCACAAAAAAAACACAATTCCGGCTGCAAATTATCCTTTTCCTCGCTTTTTCTATAGAAAAGAGCAAGCAAATTCTTTTTGTTTAAAACGAGGGGATACTGCCGTTTCCCGCAAGCGTGAGCCTCGGCAGGCTGCCGCCTTCGGCGGACAGTCGAACGAAATTGCTATGCAATTTCGTAACAAATATCCTTTTCCTCGTTTCCGCTCGCTTTTATTTTACACTCATAATCGTTTTAAATTTCTTGTAAACGCGGAATTTTTCCCACTTGTCCATTCGTTTTCATTGCTCGCTGTCACGCCGGGGCAGCAAACGACCGTTCCGTCGGTCGTTTGGTCGCAAATTTTTACTGCAAACTTTTTTCTCCGTTTAATTTGCGCCTCCCTGCCCGTTCGAATCCCCTATCGGTGACGAAGAAATAACAGCCATCGGCGTAAAGCCGACGGCTGTTTTCGTTTTGCCATTTTATTCGAGTTCAAACGCACCCGTATACAATTGATAATACTTGCCCTTTTTAGCAAGAAGTTCTTCGTGGCTACCGCGCTCTATTATTCTGCCCTGTTCGAGAACCATTATAACGTCGGCGTTCATTACGGTGGAAAGTCTGTGCGCTATGATAAATACCGTCCGCCCCTCCATAAGTTTATCCGTGCCTTTTTGCACGAGAAGTTCCGTTCTCGTGTCTATGCTCGACGTTGCCTCGTCGAGTATCATTACCGGCGCGTTACATACCGCCGCGCGCGCTATGGAAAGAAGTTGCCTTTGACCTTGAGATAAGTTCGCGCCGTCGGCTGTAAGCATCGTGTTATAGCCGTCGGGAAGTCTTGTAATAAAGTCGTGCGCGTTGGCGAGTTTCGCCGCCTCGTAGACTTCTTCGTCGGTTGCGTCGAGTTTTCCGTAACGGATATTCTCCATTACCGTACCCGTAAACAAGTTCGTATCCTGCAAGACTATTCCCAGCGAACGCCTTAAATCGCGCTTTTTTATCTTATTTATATTTATTCCGTCGTAGCGAATCTTTCCGTCGGCAATGTCGTAAAACCTATTTATAAGGTTAGTAATCGTCGTTTTTCCCGCTCCCGTTGCGCCGACGAAAGCGACTTTCTGCCCCGGCTTTGCATAAAGCGAGACGTCGTGAAGTACGATCTTGTTATCGGTATATCCGAAATCGACGTGATCCAATACTATATCGCCTTTAAGCGTAGTATAAGTTACCGTACCGTCTGCCGAGTGCGGGTGCTTCCAAGCCCATTTCCCCGTTCTGTGATCGCTCTCTTTTACGTTGCCGTTTTCGTCTATTTCCGCGTTTACCAAAGTGACGTAACCGTCGTCATGCTCAGGCGCGGTATCTAAAAGATCGAACACGCGGCTTGCGCCCGCCATTGCCATTATTACGGAATTTATCTGCCCCGAAACCTGACCCATGCTGTTGGCAAATTGCCTCGACGCGCCGAGCAGTGCGAACACGGTCGGGAAAGTCATAAGTTCTTTGAAACTTCCGCTTTCAAATAAAGCCTTAAATCCGAGGTTAAATCCGCCGTTTACCGCTATCGCGCAGCCGACGAAAGCGACTACTACACAGAGAATATTTCCGATATTGTGAATTATAGGCATAAGCATGTTAGAAAAAGCGTTTGCCTTATACGAGACTTCGCAAAGGGAATCGTTTACTTCGTCAAAGCCCTTTATCGCCTCTTTTTCGTGGCAGAAAACCTTTACGACTTTCTGTCCGTGCATCATCTCTTCGATATAGCCCTCCAGTTTTCCCACGGAAACCTGTTGCGCCATGAAAAATTTAGCGCTTTTAGAGCCTATCGTCTTTGTGACGAAAAGTATCGATATAACGCCCAAAATCACTATAACGTAGATAAGACTGCTGATATAGAGCATCGAAAAAGTGAGCGTTACTATCGTTATTATCGTAGTACATATCTGCGGCAGGCTTTGAGAAACGAGTTGCCTAAGCGCGTCGATATCGTTAGTGTAAATACTCATTATATCGCCGTGGTTATGGCTATCGAAATACTTTATCGGCAACTTCTGCATTTTGGTAAACAGTTCGTTGCGCATGTCCGCCAAGAACTTTTGCGTAAGCACCGCGCCTATCTGACCGAGAACGAGGTTTGCAACCATTCCGAGGACGTATATCCCGCCGAGAACGGCGATAAGTCCCAAAACCTTTCCCCAAGCGGCGTCAATGGATATTTTATTGGAAACGCCGCCCTCTATAGCGCTGTATATCCGCTCCAAAAACGGCGAGGCGATAGCGCCCGCAACCGCGCTTACCACAATACAAAGCGCGGACGCGACGAGCAGAAGTTTATAGTTTTTAAAAAGTATCGAAAGAAGTCTTTTCAAAACGCCTTTTTTAATGACGAATTTGCCTTTCGCCATTGCGTTTTTACCAGAATTTTTTACCGGCGGCATTACTCGTTACCTCCTTCGTTCCCTTTATTTTGCGAAAGATATACTTCGCGGTAAATTTCATTGTTTTTGAGCAGTTCGTCGTGCGTGCCTACGGCGTTTATTTTGCCGTTGTCCATAACCACTATCTTATCCGAATTTTCTACGGACGCGACGCGCTGAGCGATTATTATCTTCGTGGTATTCGGCAAGTACTTTGAAAACGCGGCTCTGAGCGCTGCGTCGGTGTGCATATCCACTGCGGATGTGCTGTCGTCCAAAATTATTACTTTCGGCTTTGAAAGAAGCGCTCGCGCTATGCAAAGCCTCTGTCTTTGTCCGCCGGATACGTTCGCTCCGCCTTGCTCTATCATGGTGTTATAGCCGTCGGGTCGGGCGAGAACGAACTCGTGCGCCTGAGCGAGTTTCGCCGCCGCCTCGACTTCTTCGTCTGTCGCGTTCGGATTGCCCCAGCGCAGATTATCGGCAATAGTTCCCGTAAACAAGGTATTCTTTTGAAGAACTACCGCGACGTTCTTTCTCAGCACTTCTATATCGTAATCCCTTACGTCTACGTCGCCTACGGTAACGCTACCCTCCGTAACGTCGTAAAGCCTCGAAATCAGATTTACGAGCGTCGTCTTTGACGAGCCTGTTCCGCCGATTATCCCGACGGTTTCGCCGCTCTTTATGTCTAAATTGACGTTGTCGAGCGCGTTCTTCTCGGCTTTCTCAGAGTAACGGAAGGATACGTTTTTAAAACTCACGTCGCCGTTTTTCATTTCGGTTACCGCGCCTTCGGGACTGACTAAATCGCTCTTTTCGTCCAACACTTCGACTATTCTTCTGCCGCTTTCAAGCGATAAAATTATCATGACGAATATCATTGAAAGCATCATAAGCGACATGAGTATCTGGAAAGAATACATTATAAGCGACTGCAAATCGGTGTATTGGAGCGTGGTGTTCGTATGTAAGATCATGTTCGCGCCTATCCCGACCACCGCTATAAGCGCGCCGTACATGCAAAGTTGCATCACGGGAGTGTTTAGCGCAAGTATCCTCTCGGCTTTGGTAAACTGCTTTTTAAGGTCGTTGGAAACGGCGGTAAACTTCTCCGTTTCATAGTCCTCTCGGACGTAAGCCTTTACGACTCGCATACCCTTGACGTTTTCTTCGACGGACTCGTTCAACGCGTCGTAGCGCTTGAAAAGTCTGCGGAAAATCGGGAATACCATTCGCGTGATTATGACTAACGTTCCCGCAAGTATGGGTATCGACACGAAAAATATTACGGGAAGCGTGGTATCCACCACGAAACTCATTATGATTGAAAAAATCAGCATGAGCGGACTTCTTATAGCCATTCGTATCACCATCATAAACGCCATCTGGACGTTGGTTATATCCGTAGTCAGACGCGTAACGAGCGAACTCGACGAAAATTTATCTATATTTGAGAACGAGAAAGTCTGTACGTTTTCGTACATATCCTTTCTGAGGTTTTTGGCGAACCCCGTGGACGCGCTCGCGCAGAACTTTCCGCCGAACATGCCCGCAAGCAGCGAGACTATCGCCGCGCCGACCATAAGTCCGCCGTAGAGATAAACTCCGCCCATATCACCCGCGTTTACGGCTTTGCCGAACACGGAGATCAAAAACGGAATCATAATTTCCATACCCGCCTCGACTACCATACAAAGTATCGTTAAGACGGTGTCGCGCTTGTATTCGCGCAGACTTCTCATTAATTTCTTTATCATTACAAACATAATATTTTATTTATATACCAAATTATTTTAATTGTCAAGCCCCTTGAATTTCAAAACGGGCATTTCACTTATTTTTCAAAATAAATACGTTTCATCTCGGCGGCGTCCTCGGCTTGAGTGCCGGCGCTTTCGCAGATAACGACAGGCTCTAAGTTCAGTTCTTTAAGAGCAACCGAAAGAGGATAAAATTCGGGGCCGTAAACCTCGTCCGCAAAAGTCAGGTGTCTGACTTCGCCTTTCGACGAATACTGTATCTTTGAAAAATGGACGTGAAAATTCTTCATACGCTCGTAGCCGAGTTGTGAAATCATGTATTCGAGCCGAGATTTATAATCGTCCACAGTCTTTAAACTGCCCTGCTCTCGCGCGTTGACGTGTCCGAAATCCACGCAAGGGGTAAAGCACTCGTCCACCTTGCAAAACTCCGTCACTTCTTCAATCGTTCCTATCTGTCCGAGTTTGCCCATCGTTTCGGGACAGAATTTCATATCCGAAAGTCCGCCGTCGTATATCATATCGCGTAAGACTTTCAGTCTCTCTATCGTCAATTTAACCGCCGCGCCGCGCTCCGACTTTCCCACCGAGGCGGGATGAAATATTATCCTTTCGCCTTGCATGAGTTTCATATATTTTGCGCTCGTAAGTATGTAATTGAACGAATTTATCGCCTTTTCCTCTTCCGGCGTTGCGAGATTTATAAAGTACGGCGCGTGTACGCTCAACCCCACGCCCTCGGACTTGAACGCGTTGCCGATAGATACCGCTTTCGCCTCGCCGAGCCTTACGCCTTGACCGAAAGAATACTCGAAGTAATCGAGGTTCCGCTTTTTACACCAGGCGGCCGCCTCTTCGGTAGAATTATGTCCTTCGGCAAAAAAACTTTCGCTGTTGCCGCTCGGTCCGAATTTTATCATTTTATGCTCTCCAAATCTTTTGTAAGTCTTTCTATAAGTTGATTAACGCTCGAAAACTTTTGTATCGGGCGCAAAAACGCGTCGAAATACAAGCAGATTTCCTTGCCGTATAAATCGCCGTTGAAACCGTCGAAATGAGTTTCTATCACCAAATCTTCCAGCGAAAACGTAGGACGCGCGCCGTAGTTGGTTATTCCTTTATACGTTTTACCGTCTAATTCGGCGTGAGTTTCGTACACGCCGTATTTTATCGGCATTTTTCCGCTCGGCAAAAGCACGTTCGCCGTGGGAAAACCCATCTCTCGTCCTATTTTTCGTCCCTCGACGACTCTACCGACGACGAAATACGGCTCGCCGAGAAGTATATTCGCCGCGGCAAGGTTGCCCTCCGAAAGATATTCTTTAATGAGCGACGTGGATATTTTCCCCGCAAACACCTCGCGTTTAGGCACTACCGTAAGCGCTATTCCGTTCGCTGAGCAATATCTTTTCAGAGTTTCGGCGTTGCCTGTTCCGCCGTTGCCGTAGGTATAGTCGTAACCGCAGACCGCGCCGATTATTTTATGATTCCCGAACAGAATTTCACAAAATTCTTCGGGAGAAAGTTTCTTGAACTCTTCGTCAAAATCCACGCCGATTATTTCTTCAACGCCAAGCCGCTCCGCTTTTTCTACGCGCTCGGTAAAGTTTAAAACGCTGCCGAAGTCTTTGCCTAAAGCCGAATAAAATCCGTCTTTGAAAGTCAGCATCGCTATCTTGCCGCCTTTCTCGTTGCGGAGTTTTTTCGCCTCTTCGATAAGATATGCGTGACCTATATGTAAACAATCGAAAAAGCCGAGCAGTATTATTGAGTTTTCATAAGTTTCGCTTTTTATATCAACTGTTTTTATCATCTCTGATATACGCTTTGACCTTTAATTTGCCGCTTTTCATCTCTCCGACGCCGTAAAACCCGTCCGGCGCAAACACTTTATAAATGCCGTCGGAATAGTTAAACTCGTCTATAAGTCCGTTAAACAGTCTTTTTGCCGACAGTTCGTCTAATTTTATCTCAGGGTAATCGATAGCGTCTTGCGGCTTTAGCAGTAACGCGGATATATCGTCTGCGGCTTTCAACTGCTCTAAGGTAACCGCGGTTTCCGCCTTGAATATCCCGGACGCCGTGCGGCAAAGCGCTGTCATAGTCGCCCTCGACCCGCAAAGCCTGCCCAAATCTCTCGCTATCGCGCGGATGTAGGTTCCTCCGCCGCAAACTATTTTAATATTATATGAGTTTTCGTTGCGGCTCAGAACTTCTATTGAATAAACGGTTACTTTTTTAGGCGGCAAATCTACCGCTACGCCTTTTCGCGCAAGTTTATAACTGCGCTTTCCGTTTACGCATTTCGCCGAAAATATCGGCGGCACTTGCATGATTTCGCCTATAAGCGTACTTGCGGCGGCTTTTACGTCTTCTTCGGTCGGTATTATATCCGAAGTAAAAACGGTTTTGCCCTCTAAGTCAAGAGTATCGGTTTCAAAACCGAAAGTTACCGTTGCCTCGTATTCTTTTTTCTTGTCTAAAAGATAGTCGAAAAGCCTCGTCGATTTACCTATCGCAACGGGTAAAACGCCGCTCGCTAAGGGGTCTAACGTGCCCATATGTCCGACGGTTTCGCCCTTTAAAATTCGCTTTAACCCGTTTAAAAGATACGCAGAACTCATGCCCGCAGGTTTATATAAATTCAAAAATCCGTTCATAGAGATAAAGTTATCGCGCGGATTATCTTATCCTTGACGTCCTCGAAAAAGCCGAACAGCATACAGCCGCTGGCGAGAATATGCCCTCCGCCGCCGAAACCTGCCGCAACCTCGTTCACGTTTACCCTGCCCTTGCTCCTTAAACTTATCTTGTACGCGTTTTGTCGGCTCTCAAGCACCGAAACCGCCACTTCAACGCCCTCGATCGAAAGCGGATAGTCGATAAAACCCTCAGTCAAATCCGAAGTCGCGCCGAATTTTTCCAAATCGCTCTGCATTATGGATATAAACGCTATCTTGCCGTCCTCGAAAAACTTCATTTTACTCATTATATCCGCTTGCAGCGTCGCCCGCGCCCTGGTTTGATTTTTAAACATCTTGACGCCTATCTCGTGCGAATCTCCGCCGCACGCCAACAGTTCGGAAGATATTTTAAACGTCGAAACGGTGACGTTAGAGTGCATATAATGCCCCGTATCCGTCGAAATGCCGAGAAGGAGACAGTCGGCGACGCTTTTACATATCTCGCCGCCGAGCGCCGTCAAAAGTTCGTATACTATCTCGCAACAAGCCGCCCTGTCGTCGACGTAAAAGTATTTGCCGTAGCGGGTATTCGATATATGGTGGTCAATATTAAACGTTTCGACGCATTTTTTATATAAAACGTATCCGTCGCCGAGCATATTCTCGGTAGAACAATCCACCGCGACGTGCGCGGAATATTCGCCCGTTATCTCGCTCGGCTTAAAGGCTTTAAAGCCTAAAAACGAAAACTTTTCGGGGATGGGAGAATCGCATACGACGTCCACCGTCTTGCCGCTGTTTTCCAAAAAACGTTTTATCGCAAAGGCAGAGCCTAAAGTATCCCCGTCCGGACGGACGTGGCAAAACACGAGCAATTTATCGTGCGAATTGAGTTTTTCGGCTATCTCGCACATTGAAATCATATCAGTCCTCGCTACTATCCGAATAAGTGATTTTGCCGAGGATTGCGTCTATCTTTCTGCCGTACTCTTCGGCGGTGTCGAGAGTGAAATGAAGTTCGGGAACGGTCCTTATACGCATGCGCTTGCCGAGTTCGCTCCTTACCGCTTTCGCGCTGTCTTTTATCGCGTTAAACGTGCTTTCGCTCTTCGCTTTATCCGTAGAAAATACGGAAACGAATACTTTAGCATGGCTTAAGTCGTTACTCACGTCCACTTCGGTTATGCTGAACATCTCGCTTATTTCGGGGTTTTTAACTCTGTTTTTCAGTATATCGTAAATTTCTCTTTGGAATTCACTGTTTAAGCGTTTTTCTCTCTTTTCTTTCATACTTCTCCTTTTTTCAATCGCCGACGCCAAAAGGCGTCGGCGCTAAAAGTATGCGTTATGCTACGGGTTTTACTTCTATTATATAACTTTCGATGAAATCTCCGATTTTTATATCGTTGAAATTCTCTATCGAAATACCGCATTCAAAGCCCTGAGAAACTTCCTTCACGTCGTCTTTGAAACGTTTCAACTGGTTGACGTTGCCCTCGCAGATCATTACGTCGTCGCGGTAAATTCTGAGTTTTCCGTTCCTTACTATCTTGCCCTCGGTGACGTAGCAACCGGCAACCATTCCGACGCCCGTAATCTTGAACGTCTGGCGGACTTCGGCTTTGCCCATGTAAATCTCTTGGGTCTTGGGTGCGATAAGTCCTTTCATGGCGTTTTGAACGTCGTCTATCGCCTCGTAGATTATCCTATATAACCTTACGTCCACTTTACTCCTTTCCGCAAGCGTTTTCGCATTTGCGTCCGGACGGACGTTAAAGCCGATTATTATCGCGTTCGACGAATCCGCAAGCATTACGTCGGTTTCGTTTATCGCGCCGACTGCGGCGTGGACTACGTTGACTTTTACTTCGTCGTTCGAGAGTTCGCTAAGCGACTGCTTTACAGCCTCTACCGAGCCTTGAACGTCCGCTTTTATCAGGATATTGAGTATCTTCAAGTTGCCGTCGGATATTTTGGAGAAGAGATCGTCGAGCGTTACTTTTTGCGAAAGTTTTATCATCTCTTCGCGTTCTTTGTTCTTCCTCTCTTCCGCTACGAGTTTGGAAAGTTTATCCTGCTCTACCGCAAATATCAGATCCCCCGCGTTCGGAACGTCCTCCAAGCCGAGTATGGATACCGCCATTGACGGTCCCGCCTCTTTTACCGTTCTGCCCTTGTCGTCTATCATCGCTCTTACTCTGCCGGTTATCGTTCCCGCAACTAAATTGTCGCCGGTACGGAGAGTTCCGTTCTGAATAAGCACGGTCGCAACCGGACCTTTGCCCTTGTCGAGTTTCGCCTCTATTATAGCGCCTTTCGCCATGCGGTCGGGGTTGGCTTTGAGTTCTTTTACTTCCGCGGTCAAGAGTATGGTTTCAAGCAAATTGTCTATGCCCTCGCCGGTCTTTGCCGATACCGGCACGAGCGCCACGTCGCCGCCCCATTCTTCCACAAGCACCGACTGTTCGGCAAGTTGCTGTTTTACTCTCTCGATATCCGCTTGCGGCTTGTCGATTTTGTTAGCCGCTACGATTATCGATACCCCCGCCGCCTGAGCGTGGTGTATTGCCTCTATCGTCTGCGGCATTATTCCGTCGTCAGCCGCGATTACTATTACCGCAATATCGGTTATCTTCGC
>CAMOXE010000113.1 GCA_946628865.1 uncultured Clostridia bacterium
TAAGGAAGAGTAATACGGGAGGAAAATCAGATGAATTTTACCGCATTGGACGTTAAGACTTTAAGAGAGAGAACGGGCGCAGGCATGATGGACTGCAAGAATGCGCTCGTAACCTGCGAAGGCGATATGGAAAAGGCTATAGACTTTCTCCGCGAGAAAGGCATAGCCAAAGCCGCTAAGAAAGCGGGCAGGATCGGCGCGGGAGGTATAGTAGACAGTTATATCCACATGGGCGGAAGAGTGGGCGTACTTTTGGAAGTCAACTGCGAAACCGACTTCGTGGCGAACGGGGAAATGTTCAGAAGTCTCGTTCACGATATAGCGCTCCAGATAGCGGCGGCAAATCCGCAATACGTTTCGGTAGAAGAAGTTCCCGCGGACGTTATCGAAAAGGAAAAGGCTATACTTCGCGCTCAGGCGCTCGAAGAGGGCAAGCCCGAAAAGATCATCGACAAGATGGTAGAAGGCAGGATCAAGACTTTCTACGAAGAGAACTGTTTGCTTTGCCAGAAATTCGTAAAGGACACGTCGAAAACTATCGAGCAAGTCGTAGTTGAGGCGACCGCGCAGATAGGCGAAAAGATTTCCGTAAGGAGATTCGTGCGCTACGAGATGGGCGAAGGCCTCCAGAAAAAGGAAGAGAACCTTGCCGACGAAGTTCAGGCTCAAGTAAACGCAATGAAGAAATAATCGTCCGGACCGAGCGCGGCTTTAAAAGTTTTGCGCCGGTCCGAATTTTTTTAAGGAAAAGTAATGAAAGCGAAGTATAAGAGAATATTATTAAAGATAAGCGGCGAGGCTCTTTCGGGGGCTAAAGGACACGGCTACGACGTGGCGGAACTTAAAAACGTCGCCGAGCAGATAACCAAGTTATCGGCGCTCGGCGTGGAAGTCGGCGTAGTGGTCGGCGGCGGGAATTTCTGGCGCGGCCGCCAAGGCGACGAAATGGACAGGACTACCGCGGACTATATGGGTATGCTCGCCACCGTGATAAACGCGCTTGCCGTCTCCGACGCTATCGAGCGCGCGGGCGGGAAAGCGAAGGTTCTGACCGAACTTGCCATAACCGGCGTGGGCGAGCCGTTCAACTACAAAAAAGCGGACGAATATTTAAAGTCGGGTTACGTCTTGGTGTTCGGCGGCGGAACGGGCAAGCCGTATTTTTCTACGGATACGGGCGCGTCGCTCAAAGCCGTGGAGATAGGCGCGGAAACGCTTATGCTCGCCAAAAACGTAGACGGCATATACGACAGCGATCCCAAGCAAAACCCCGCGGCGAAGAAATTCGACAGACTTTCTTACGACGAATACGTCGCGAGAGGGCTTATGGCGATGGATACTTCGGCGGTCGTGATGTGCAAAGAAAACGGTCTTAAAATCCACGTTTTCGCGCTCGGCGGAAAGGACAGTATAGTCGGCGCCGTCGTATCCGAAAGCGCAGGTACGGTAATTTCTTAAAAGGAGAGATAATATGGCTATAGATATTGAAAAAGTTGAAATGATAGTAATGGAGGCGGATGAGAAATTCGACAAATCCGCAGACGTGTTCAAGAGCGATTTAACGCAAGTGAGAGCGGGCAGAGCGAATCCGCACGTTCTCGACAAGATTAAGGTCGATTATTACGGAACGCCGTCCCCCATTAACCAAGTCGGAAATATCGCCGTTCAGGACGGACAATGTCTCGTCATCTCGCCGTGGGACAAATCGCTTTTAAAGGCGATAGAAAAGGCGATACAACTTTCGGATATCGGAATAAACCCGACGAACGACGGAAACGTTATTCGCCTCGTATTCCCGACGCTCACGGAAGAGCGGCGCCGCGAGATAGTAAAGCAAGTCAAGAAAATGAGCGAGGACGCCAAAGTCGCCGTAAGAAACGTAAGGCGCGATTGTCTTGACGCGCTCAAAAAGATGAACAAAAACAAGGAAATGACCGACGACGAATACGCGAACTACGAGGCGGACGTCGAGAAAGCGGTTGAGAGGACGATTGCGGAAATCGACAGAGCGACCGCCGAAAAGGAAAAGGAATTATTGACGGTATAATGTCTGAATTTATTCCGCCGAAACATATCGGCTTTATAATGGACGGCAACGGCAGATGGGCTAAACTGCGCGGCAGACCCCGCAACTACGGGCATAAAAAGGGCGCGGACGTCATCGAGGCTGTGGTAAAGCATTGCCACGACCGCGGAGTTAAAGCGGTGTCGCTGTACGCGTTTTCCACCGAAAACTGGTCGAGACCGAAAGAAGAAGTCGATTTCATCTTCGATATACTTCGTCGTTTTCTGAAGAAATACAAGAAAAAACTTATAGCGAACGAGATAAGGTTTTTGATCTCCGGCAACTTAGCCGAACTCCCGGAAGAACTTCGGGCGCAATGCGAGGACTGCATTTCGGCGACGGAAGTCTTTACCGAAAAGTTTTTGAACATCGCGATAAATTACGGCTCGAGGAGCGAGTTGACCCGTGCGGTAAACGCTCTTATAGCCTCCGGAAAAAAAGAAGTGACGGAGGCGGACGTTTCGGCGGCGCTTTACACCTCGCTTTTACCGGATATAGACCTCGTTATAAGGACGAGCGGCGAACAGCGGCTAAGCAACTTCTTTATGTGGCAATGCGCTTACGCGGAACTGTATTTTACGGACGTTTTATGGCCGGACTTCGACGATAAAGAACTCGATAAGGCGCTCGATTGGTTCGCCTCGCGCGGCAGACGCTACGGCGGTATTTAATAATAAATTCAAAGGGCATTATTATCTATGCCCTTATATTAAATGACTATGTTAAAAAGAACTATAACTTCGGCGGGAATAATAGCGATAACGGCAGGATTTCTGGCGTTGAGGCTCGTCGACAACAGATTATTCGATATATTTTTGCTCGCGATGGCGCTTATAGGCACTTTCGAGTATCACCGCGCCCTCGGCGAAAAGACGAAAAGAGCGCAGGAGATAATTTGCTATGCGTTCAGCGTTTCGGCGTTTGCCGTAGCGGTTTTCTGCGAAAGATTTTTATTTGTGCTTATCCTCGTGTTCGTCGCGGCGAATTTATTGTTGCTGCTCATAAAAGTCGGGAAATATACGCTTGAAAGCGTCGCGCTTTCGGTGCTTTGCGGCTTTTATCCGACGCTTATACTCGTCGCCCTTCACTTCTTAAACGTCAGCGGACACTATTCTAATCTGATACTTGCCTTCGTGATAACTCCGTTCGCGGACGCCGGCGCATACCTTATAGGCTCGGCGATCGGCGGCAAAAAACTCTGCCCGAATATCAGTCCGAAAAAGACGATAAGCGGGGCTATAGGCGGTTTAATCGGCGCAATCATAGCGAGCGTGGGCGTATACTTTATATTTGCGGAGACGATAATATCCGTTTGGGCGGACGTATGTATATATTCCGCGATAGGACTTATTTGCGGAGTCCTTACCGAAGTCGGCGACCTCGTCGAAAGCCGCATTAAGCGCGAGATAGGCATAAAAGATATGGGCAACCTTCTCCCCGGACACGGCGGAATGCTTGACAGAATAGACGGACTTATGTACGCGGCTATCGCCTTATATTTGTTTTTCTGTAATATTTTGCCGATTTTGTGATAAACTCGGCGATAATGAATAAAATAAGAGAGGGAGGAAACCCCTTATAATGATAAAAATAGCGTTGCTGGGTTCTACCGGCTCTATCGGCAGACAGACGCTCGAAGTAATTAAAAATTATCCCGACAGATTCAAAGTGGTATCGCTTGCGGCGAACTCGAACGCGGAACTATTGGAAAAGCAGATAAACGAGTTTAAACCGCACACCGCCGCGCTTACGGACCCCGAACGCGCGGCTCTGATTACCGCTCTTCCGGTCGGGACTTCGCTTTATACGGGCGACAAGGCGCTTATTCACGCGGTTACCGCGGACTGCGACGTCGTCGTGGCGGCGGTAAGCGGTTTTGCCGGGCTGGAGTCTGTGATTTACGCCGTAAACCGCGGCAAGGACGTGGCGCTTGCGAATAAAGAAACGTTGGTCGCCGGCGGAGAGATAGTCATGCGCCTCGCGGAGGAAAAGGGCGTAAGGATAATACCTATCGACAGCGAACACTCCGCGATTTTTCAATGCCTTAATTTTGACCGAAAAGCCGCCTATAGGCGCATTATTCTTACTTGTTCGGGCGGTGCGTTCAGAGATTATACGAAAGAAGAAATCAAAAATTTAAAAGCGGCTGACGCGCTCAGGCACCCGAATTGGCTTATGGGCAAGAAAATTACAATCGACTGCGCCACTCTTTTAAATAAAGGTCTTGAAGTGATAGAGGCGTGCTATCTGTACGGCGCTCCGATAGAAAAAGTCGAGGCGATAGTTCATAGGGAGAGTTTGATACACTCTATGGTGGAATTCGACGACGGCGCGATAATGGCGCAGATAGGCTATCCGTCGATGAAACTTCCGATACAACTTGCGCTTACCTATCCCGAAAGGCTTAAATGCGACGTTCCTATAATCGACCTCGCGGGCAAGAAAATGACGTTCGAGCCTATCGACGACGATAGATTTCCGTGCTTTAAACTCGCGATAAACGCATACAAAGCGGGCTATAACTATCCCTGCGCGATGAACGCCGCAAACGAAGAGGCGGTAAAACTCTATTTAGAGAATAAAATAGGCTTTTACGATATTGCCGCGGCGATAGAATACGCGCTTTCCAAAACCGTAAAAACGGAGGTTTCGGAGGAAAGCCTTAAAGAAACGGATAAAATTTCAAGGCTATTCGTGAGGCAAAAGTACGGACTATGACAAATTTACTCGGTGCAATCGACGTATTGAAAACGGCGGGGGATGCGCTTATCGCCATACTCGGAATAATGGTCATGATAACCGTACACGAATTCGGGCATTATATCGCAGGTAAACTGTTCGGTTTCAAGATAAACGAGTTCGCTATCGGCATGGGACCCGCAATAATAAAAAAAGAAAAGAAAAACGGCGAGATTTTTTCGGTGCGGGCGTTGCCTCTCGGCGGCTTTTGCGCGTTCGAGGGCGAGGACGAAGAAAACCCGTCCGAAAACGCTTTTAACAATAAAGCGCCCTGGAAACGCATAATAGTTCTCGCCGCCGGCGCGACGATGAATTATCTGTTGGCGCTCATTATAATTATAGTCTCCACTAACGTCTACGGCGCGTCGGCTCTCGGCGCGGTAGTCGTTAAAGATACGGGCGTCGAGGCGGAATATCTATCCGAAAGTTTAGAAAGCGGAGATTATATTTTGTCGATTAAAAAAGGCGATAAAACGACGGGGATTTACCTCGCGACGGATTTTATCTCCGCGCTCAATCACTCGAAAAAAGGCGAAACCGTCTACGCGGAAGTCTTTCGCGGCGAAAACGAGATAAAGACCGTTGCCGTTAAACTTCGCGAGGACGTGGAGTGTAAAAATCTTACCGAAATCGACAAAGTCTACGCGGCGCTCGGGTTCGGCTCCGCTATGCAGGTTACCGTAAACGGCGAAAGCGGCGCGTTTTCGAGCGGAGATTATATAATTAAGTATAAAACCGCAGATAATTACGCCGATTGTGACTTCGTGTTCGACGCGGAGGCGTTCAGAAGAATTTTCGAGGATAAAACCGCGGGGGATACCGTCGAGTTTTACGTTTCGAGAAACGGTGAGAGAGTGCTTACGAAGGCGGTGCTTGGCGAAGATTTTTCAGGCGTTGATAAGACCGACGCGGCGAAAGTCTTAGGGTATTTCGGAATAACTTCGTTCGATTACGCGTATTATACGGGCGAGGCTTACAGGAAAATCGGGTTTTTCCGCTCGTTGCCGCGCTCCGTCGGGTATTCGGTAAAGGTGGGCGGAACGATACTCAGAACGCTCGGCGAACTCCTTACCGGGAGACTCGGATTAAACTCGGTCGGCGGAACGGTAACGACGATAGTTACGACTACTAAAATAATGAGTTACGGCGCGGTGTACGCGCTGGAGATATTCGCGTTTATCGGCGTAAACCTCGCCGTGTTCAATCTCTTGCCTATTCCGGCGCTCGACGGCTCGAGAATAGTGTTTTGCATAATAGAGTGGATACGCAAAAAACCGATTAGCAGGAAAGTAGAAGGCATAATCCACGCGGTGGGCTTTGCATTTATTCTCGGATTTGCGATACTCGTCGATATTTTGCAATTTATTTAGTAACTTATTTTGCGGTTTACCGAATACAATATAACAGCGGATGAGATCCGCAGTTACGAAAGAAAGAGGTAACCCGTATGAGATGTGATTTGTTGATATGGGGCGCGTTGGCGGCGCTTTGCTGCTGCTGTTGCGGTTGTCGAAAACCCGAACCGCAACCCAAACCGACGCCCCGATGCAAATGTTTTTACCAAAGATACGAAAGGGTGTCAGACCCCTGGTGTTAAACTTAAATAACGGCGGCGCAAGCGATTTTCGCTTGCGCCGCTACGTCATTTTTAGACAAATCCAATCTTAAAACGATATTAAACGGCAGCAAAACTACATTTTTCGACATTTTAGATATTTAAACGACAAAACTTCCGTGTTTTCGCATTTTATCGGATGATATAATCGAAACATCAATTTTTTAAGGAGAACACTGCTATGGCAAAGCACACGGTAGTCATACTTCAGGATAATCTTCGCAAGGCGGAAGACCTTGCGTCGGCGTTTAACGATTCGGACGAATTCATCGCGGTGGGAAGTTTTGCGGACGGAGAATCCGGTTTTGCCGCGATAGAGAGCAGCGAGGCAGAGTTCTGCGTGATGGACCTCATACTCCAAAACCTCGACGGGTTAGGAGTTTTGGACAAGGTCCGCCGCGCGAATTTAAGGACAAAGTGCATAATATTCAGCGCTCTTTCCCGCGAAGAAGTGATAGACACCTGTATGGCAAAGGGCGCGTCGTATTACGTTACCAAACCGTGCGAGACGGAGACTTTGATAAGGCGGATAAAAGAACTGTTTATAGACGGCAAAGACAAGCAACCCGCCAGGGTGGTCGCGCGGTCGGGGAATATGAGTATAGACGAGCGAATCAGTCGGATATTCATATCGGTGGGCATACCGCCGCACATAAAGGGCTACGGATATTTGAGAGAGGGAATCAAATTAGCGGTCGAAAGCCCGGACGTAATCAACAATATAACGAAGAAGTTATATCCGATGATAGGCGAAAAGTACGCCACTACGCCGAGCAAAGTAGAGCGCGCGATACGTCACGCGATAGAAGTCGCGTGGGCGCGCGGTCGGATAAATAACATAAACGACCTGTTCGGAGTTCAGACGTATTTAGGCGGCGAAAAGCCGACCAACGGCGAGTTTATCGCCTTGATAGCGGATAAAATGTTGCTCGAAGGCGCATAAAAATAATTGAAAGCATTGTCAAAACGGCAATGCTTTTTGTTTGGCAATAACTGAAGAAAACCGAATGTATAACATTTTCTTATATAACGTATAAGCAAAAACAAGGGGAATACTATTGACAAAAAAACGGCAAACGATTAAAATAAGTTTAAAGCCGAAATGATATTATATATTATATAGGCATAAAAAACGAGGGACCGGGATCCCGGTTTCGCTTTGCGACAGCAAAGCGAAACGATCTTATATACGTTTAAAACCAACGATTATGAAGGGTAGATTCGATCACCTTAAAGATTTTAAAAAAAATTCGGACGGTAGTTATGAGTACGTCGGCGAAACGTACATATGCGACCGTAGCAGAAAATCTTTTACGGTTAAAACGGTTTCGTTATCCGTTGCGGCGTTTGTTTGCGTGATAGTCTGCGGCGTCATACCCGCGAAGGGCATGCTTAACACTTTCTATGTGATGTTGCCGCTATTACTTGAAATAATTTTTTCGGCGATAGTCTGCTACAAGACGGTCAGACTGTCTTTGGCGTCGTATCCCGTAAGGCAGTACGAGTATAAAAAGACCGTTGTTCCAATGCCGTATTACGCGGTTGCACTTGCGGCTTTTTCGGCGATAAGGCTTGTTTCGTATATCGTATATTTATGTTTAAATGCGAAAAGCGAAATGATTTTTGAAAACGAATCGGCTTACGTCATATTGCTTTTAACTTTAAATTCCATAATTATGATTACCTCGATTTACATAGCGATTTCTTTTGGAAAGAGTCGGTGGACTTTAACCGGAAGTCAAAGCGAAGAAAAATCGGATAATAAATAGAAAAAATTTTTTTATAAGGAGTAAAAAAATGAAGAAACACAGCAAATTGTTGGGTTTGGTAGCCGCGGCTGTATTGTCGCTTACCATGGTTGTCTCTTGTACGACTCCAAAGACTTCAGACCCCGAAGCAAAGAGTATTCTTACCGTTGGATATTCGAATTTCAACGAGAAGTTCAGCCCCTTCTTTGCGGAAACCGCTTACGACGTCGACGTCTACAACATGACCCAAGTCGGTCTTTTGACTTCGGATCGTACCGGCGCAATCGTCTACAAGGGCAAAACCGGCGAGACCATTAAGTATAACGGTACCGATTATACTTATAACGGAATAGCGGATTTGACCGTTACCGAAAATGATAACGGCACGGTTTATTACGACTTCGATATGAGAAACGACGTTAAGTTCTCGGACGGTAAGGCGCTTACCGCGGACGACGTAATTTTCTCGATGTACGTTTTAGCGGATCCCGCTTACGACGGAAGTTCGACGTTCTTCGCTCTTCCCATCGAAGGTATGAGCGAATACCGTGCGGGCATGGCTGCGAAATGGAAGTTGATACTTGCTGATATGGCGGCTAAATCGACAGACAATAAAGATGCAAATTATTATTCCGCTGCGGATGAGACAACGTTTAAAAACGCTTTTAATACGGCGGGTGCGAAATTTGCACAGTCTATAGTTGATTACTGTATTGCTAACTATGCCGATTACGGTGCTAAAGACGTTGCGACTTCGGCTAAGTTATGGGGTTTTGGCGGTTTGGCTGAAGACGCTACCGCGGCTGATTTTTGGAATGCAATACTCACCAAATACGGATATAACTTAGATAATATTAATGCCGAGAAAGCCGGTTCGGCGTTTACCGCATACCTCGCCGAAGAACTTAACGACGATATGCTTAAAGCGGTTAAGACCGGCGAGTCTGCCGCAAACATCACCGGTATACAGAAAAAAGGCGATTATAAACTCAGAGTCGTTTTGACCGAAGTTGACGCTACGGCTATATATCAACTCGGCGTAACAATCACTCCTCTTCATTACTACGGTGACGCCTCGAAATACGATTATAACAACAACAAATTCGGTTTCGATAAAGGCGATTTGGCTATCGTAAGAGCAAAGACCACTAAGCCGCTCGGCGCAGGTCCGTTCATCTTCGACAAATATGAAAACGGCGTAGTTCGTTTCACCGCAAATAAAAACTATTATCTCGGTTCCCCGAAGGTTGCCGAAGTTCAGTTCGTAGAATCCACCGATACCGAAAAGATCAACGGCGTTATCACGGGCAAACTCGATATAACCGACCCGTCGTTCAACGACAAAGTTGTAGACGCTATCAAAAAGGCTAACAGCAACGGCACTCTTTACGGCGATAAAGTAACCATCAACGCGGTAGACAACCTCGGTTACGGTTATCTCGGCATGAGCGCAAAGAGAGTAAACGTAAACAACGAAATCGACTCTGACGCGTCCAAGAGCCTTCGTAAGGCACTCGCTACCGTATTCGCGGTTTACAGAGACCTTTCGGTAAGTTCTTACTACGGCGAGAGAGCGAGCGTAATCAACTATCCTATCTCGAACACTTCGTGGGCTGCTCCGCAACCTGCCGACGACGGATACGAAGTTGCGTTCTCAAAAGACGCCAACGGCAACGCTTTGTATACGTCCACTATGACCGCTGAAGAAAAATACGCCGCCGCTCTTAAAGGCGCGCTCACTTTCTTCGAGAAAGCGGGCTACACCGTAGAAAACGGTAAGGTAACCGCTGCTCCCGAGGGCGCAAGACTCGAGTTCGAGGCTTTGATTCCCGCTGACGGCGAAGGTGACCACCCGTCCTTCAAATTGTTGCAAGAGGCTTCCGATGCTTTAAAGACCATAGGTATAACTCTTAGAGTCACCGACCTTGCGGATTCTTCCGAACTTTGGACTACCATCCAGGCTGACCAAGCGGACATCTGGTGTGCGGCTTGGGGTGCAACCGTAGATCCCGATATGTATCAGATCTATTTCTCCGGCGAAGAGGGCAAAGAAGCGGGCGGCTCCAACTATATGTACGATATAGCGGACGCAAGACTTAATAAATTAATACTTGACGCAAGAAAGACGACCGATCAGGAAGAAAGAAAGATTATGTACAAAGCGTGTCTCGATATAATAATCGACTGGGCTGTTGAAGTTCCGGTATATCAGAGACAAAACGTAATAATCTTCAGCCCCGAAAGAGTAAAGATGGATACGGTAACTCCTGACATCACGACTTTCTACGGCTGGATGAGTGAAATTCAGAATCTTGAAGTAAAATAATAAGATAAGGTTTTAATTTCAACAACGTTAAATCAAAGCATATTTTCCTGCGGCTTGATTTTCAAGCCGCAGGAAAGTTGTGTTATTACTTAGCGGGGCGCAAGCCCCTTACATGGAGAAACTTATGCGGAAATTTGTTATAAAGAGGATACTTATATCGATAGTTATCCTTTTCTTTGTCGGCTTGATCATTTACGCCGTAATGCGATTTTTGCCGACTTCTTACATAGAGACGATTGCAAGACAAAAGTCCATGCAACCGAATTCGAAGAGTTACGAAGAGTGGATGGCTCAACTTTCGGTTACTTACGGTATGGATAAGGGTATAATCCTCGGATATTTTCAGTGGCTGGGCAACGCATTTCGCGGAGAATTCGGAGACAGTTGGTTCTGGACCGTTCCCGTTACCGAAAAATTCCACGAAACAGTCTGGCTCTCGTTTATTATGGGGCTTATTTCGATGATTTTGGAACTTGCTATCGCGGTGCCTCTCGGCGTTATAGCCGCTACCAAACAGTACAGCAAGACCGACTATACTATTTCGGTATTATCGTTTATAACAATTTCTTTTCCGACGTTTTTCTTCGCGTCACTATTAAAGTTAGTCTTTTCGATAAAACTCGGTTGGTTTGACCTGTTCGGACTTATCAGCCGCGAACACTATCATCTGACCGCCTGGGGGCAATTCTGGGATAAAGCGGCGCACCTCGTCCTTCCTATAACGGGACTCGTCGTTTTGTCTATCGGATCTTTAATGCGGTATACGAGAACGAATATGCTCGAAGTATTAAACTCCGATTATATTCGTACCGCAAGGAGCAAAGGTCTTTCCGAAAGGAACGTTATCTATAACCACGCTTTCAGAAACACCTTGATACCGCTCGTTACGATAGTCGGCGGTTCGCTCCCCGGACTTTTTGCCGGCGCGCTCATAACCGAAACCTTATTTAAAATACCCGGTATCGGCTACACTTCCTATCAGGCAATGGTCGCGGGGGATATACCGTTTTCAATGTTCTATATGGTATTTCTCGCGATATTGACCTTAGCGGGAAATCTTATTTCGGATATATTATACGCGGTCGTAGATCCGCGCGTAAGGCTATCTTAAGGAGGCTGTCATGGAAGAATTAAACGAAAAAGAAGTAAAGCAGCCCGAAGAAGAATTATCGTTGAACGACGACAGAAGGGTCAAGGTTTTATCTCCCGGAACGCTCGTCGCGAAGAGGTTTTTCAGAAATAAGATAGCGGTCGTGGGACTTGTTATTCTCGTAATAATGTTCCTGTTCTCGTTCGGCGGAATACTTTTATCGCCGTATAGCGAGAAACAATATTTCTATAAAGAAGAAGAAATGCGTCAGCCTATAGGCGGCGCGAAAGAACTTACCGAATTATCGTACGCCTCTGAAGCGGGCTCTCCTTCTCCGACGCTCAAAATAGCCGCAAGAAGAGCGATAAAAGCCAATGAAACGGCGTTTACCGACGCCGGGGAAACGTATACGATAGAGTATTACGGCGATAGATTTTTCGAAGTTTTCGACAAAGACGGCAATCTGTCGTTTATTGCCTATTATAACAGCGTAAACTTTATCAGCGCCGGCGAAGAACTTACGTTCGATTTGCGCCGCGCCGCTCTTAAAGCCTACGAACAAAAGCCGATTTCGTTCTCAGTAAACGCGACGGATTCCACGTTATACTCTATAGACGAGGACGGCTTGATAAAACGCGGCGAAGAAGACTACGCTTATGTGCTTTCTTACAGCATAAACGCCACCGAGGAAGATAAATTCTTTTCAAAAGATTTCAAATTCGCCTTGATCGACTGTATCGAAAACGGCGAAATGAAAGAAGGAAACGAAAAAGAGTTTACGGTGACCGAAAACGGCGTCTCGACGACATACTTCATCTTTTACGACGCGGCTAAAAACACCTGGGATATAAAAGAATACCGTTATACGAGGATATACGACAGGTATTCCGCTCCGTCCAAAGAGCATTGGCTCGGCACGGACGGGCACGGTATGGATATGCTTACGCGTCTTATGTACGGCGGAAGAGTATCGCTTTTGGTAGGTTTCATCGTGGTTATAATCGAAACCGTTCTGGGCGTTATAATCGGCGGTATTTCGGGCTATTTCGGCAGGTGGGTGGATAACCTTATAATGCGTATAGTCGATATATTCTATTGCATACCGTCTACGCCGCTGTTGATAATACTCGGCGCTATGATGGACGCGATGAAAGTCGACCCGACGCTGAGGATGGTGTATTTAATGCTCACGCTCGGCTTTTTGGGCTGGCCGGGGGTCGCAAGGCTCGTAAGAGGTCAGATTCTTTCGCTCCGCGAGCAAGAATTTATGACTGCGACGGAGGCTTGCGGTATAAGGGCAAGCAAGAGAATATTCAAGCACCTTATACCCAACGTTATACCTCAACTTATAGTTACTTGTACGATGGGCTTGGGTTCTACGATTATAACCGAGGCAACGCTTTCGTTCTTAGGTTTGGGCGTTCGTTTCCCGTTTGCGTCGTGGGGAAACATCATAAACGACGTAAACGATATTTACGTTCTTACCAATTATTTATTCGTATGGATACCGGCGGGCGTATGTATAGTGCTTACGGTACTTGCGTTCAATTTAGTGGGCGACGGATTAAGAGACGCGTTCGATCCCAAAATGAAGAGGTAAACTATGTCCAACAAAGAAGAGAAGGGGTATTTGTCCGCTAAAGAGTCGAGACGCATATCCAAAGAGAATAAAAAAGTTACTTCGGTATTAGAAAAAAAATATCGCAGAAAAAACGAGAGCGAAGAAGAATATCTTACCTTTATGGAGGATACTAACAACGCTGTGGAAGTTCGCGACCTTCACACTTATTTCTTTACCGATATGGGCATAGTCAAGTCCGTTGACGGAGTATCTTTCGACGTACCCATAGGTAAGACCGTAGGCATCGTCGGCGAGTCGGGTTGCGGCAAGTCGGTTACGAGTTTATCGATAATGCAACTTTTGCAACGTCCGCAGGGACAGATAGTGTCGGGCGAAATAAGGTTAAACCTCGGCGATAAGGCTTACGATATAGCAAGAATCAATGCCGCCGGCGCGCAGAAACTTCGCGGAAAGTATATGTCAATGATTTTCCAAGAACCGATGACGAGTTTAAATCCCGTATTCCGTATAGGTAAACAGGTAGACGAAGTTATTGCCTTGCATAACAGCGAAATGACAAAAGAGGACGTCAAAAAGCGAACTATCGAACTGTTGGAACTCGTCGGAATAGCAAACAGTGAAGGCGTATACAAGATGTTCCCGCACGAACTTTCCGGCGGTATGCGCCAAAGGATAATGATAGCGATTGCGCTTGCGTGCAGCCCCAAACTGATAATTGCCGACGAGCCGACAACCGCGCTCGACGTTACAATACAAGCGCAGATACTCGATATTTTAAGAACGCTTAAGGACAAGATAAATTCTTCGATAATGCTCATTACTCACGACCTCGGAGTTATCGCGGAAATGGCAGACTACGTCGTCGTAATGTACTCGGGCAGAATAGTCGAGCAAGGCACGGCGGAAGAAATCTTCGCCTCGCCCGCGCACCCGTATACGATAGGGCTTATGGAGTCAAAGCCGGTGGTCGGCAAAAGGGTGGATAAATTATACTCTATCCCGGGGAAAGTTCCCAATCCCGTAAATATGCCTAATTATTGTTATTTTAAAGACAGATGCGAGATGTGCGTGGAAAAATGCGACGGGGATTATCCGGAGTTTATTTCGCTTTCTCCGACGCATAAGGTCAGATGTTACAGATTTTACGATCAAAAGGAGGGTAAGTAATGGACGAGAATAAAAAACTCGAAAAAGCGAAAAGACTTTTTATCGATACGTCTTTTACGCCCGTAGAATACGATCCTCAGTACATTTTGATGGTAAACAACCTCAAGAAATACTTCCCGATCAAAGACGGACTGTTTGCAAGCACCGTCGGCTACGTCAAGGCGGTTGACGGAATAACGTTTAATATAAAGCGCGGAACCACGATGGGACTTGTCGGCGAGTCCGGTTGCGGAAAGACCACTACCGGCAGAACCATACTTCGTCTATCCGGTGAAAAAACCGCAGGTCAAGTTCTTTTCAATGGCGAAGAAGTTTACGATAAATCCCCCGCGGAAATGCGCAAACTCAGAACGAAAATGCAGATAGTGTTCCAAGACCCGTTTTCTTCGCTTTCTCCGAGACTTCCCGTAGGCGAAATAATCGGCGAGGCGGTTAAGGAACACGGCATAGTTACGAAACGCGAATACAACGATTATATCGACGATATTATGGATAAATGCGGACTTCAGCCTTTCCATAAATACCGTTACCCGCACGAGTTTTCAGGCGGACAAAGGCAGAGGATTTGCATAGCGCGTTCGCTCGCTTTAAACCCCGAATTCGTCGTCTGCGACGAGCCGGTTTCCGCGCTCGACGTATCTATTCAAGCCCAGATAATAAACTTATTGAAAGATCTTCAGGATCATTTCAAACTTACTTATTTGTTTATATCTCACGATCTTTCCGTCGTAGAACATATTTCCGACGTGGTCGGCGTAATGTATCTCGGCAATCTGGTTGAATACGGCAAAACGGAAGACATATTCAAAAACCCCGCCCATCCGTACACTAAGGCCTTATTTTCGGCTATACCCGTGCCGGATCCGAAAGCGAAAATGAACAGAATAATTTTGGAAGGTTCTATTCCGTCTCCGGCAAATCCGCCGTCGGGCTGTAAATTCCATACCCGTTGCCCTTACGCTACGGACAGATGTAAAGAGGAAGTTCCCGTCCAAAAGGAAATAGAAACCGGACATTTCGTTACCTGCCATTTATTTGATAAATGATATGAAAAAAGAAATTAAAGACGACGACGGCAGAACTATAGCGGATATGAGTTCGATTGAGCGCCCGCGCTCGTTTTTCGATATTTTTCCGCATAAACCCAAGTCTGAAAAGCGCCCCGAAAGCGCTCAGCCCATGGAAAAAGAGGACAGACGCGCATACGTCAGAGCGGCTATTTTAAGCGCGTTGGTCGTCGGACTTATATTTGCGGTCGGGCTGGGACTTATCGTTCTGATACTGTATCTCATATGGTAGCCCGCTCAGACTAATTCGGCTATTGATTCAAAAAACACACGGTTTTTGATTGAAACGCTTTGTTTTAAGGGCGTTTCGGCTTTAAGCTGTGTTTTTTTTGTGCTTTTTTTGACCCTTTGCGCCGATTTTTAATTGACTTAAACTTTCCTTTGATATATAATATATAAGATAAAATTTATTCTGACGCTTTACGGCGTCAAGGAGGCATATATATGAAAATAATGACTATCGACGGTAA
The DNA here is from genome assembly GCA_946628865.1 of uncultured Clostridia bacterium. Classification (GTDB taxonomy): domain Bacteria; phylum Bacillota; class Clostridia; order Christensenellales; family Borkfalkiaceae; genus UBA10281. The sequence goes on from CAMOXE010000113.1 coordinate 15,870, forward strand.
TCCCGCCGCCAGCCACGTTGCCTATGCGTTTTCGGAAGTCGCGGCTATCTACCCGATAACTCCGTCCTCGCCTATGGCCGAGGTTGCGGACGAGTGGTCTACCGCCGGAAGAGAGAACATGTTCGGGCAGAAACTCCGCTTAGCGGAAATGCAGTCCGAAGCGGGCGCGGCGGGCGCAGTTCACGGCTCTTTGTCGGCAGGCGCGCTTACCGTAACCTATACGGCGTCGCAGGGCTTGCTCCTTATGATTCCGAACATGTACAAGATTTCGGGCGAACTTCTTCCCACCGTGTTCCACGTCAGCGCAAGAGCGCTCGCGGCGCACTCGCTCAACATTTTCGGCGACCACTCCGACGTAATGGCGTGCCGTCAGACAGGTTTTGCGATGCTTGCGTCCAACTCGGTACAAGAGGTCATGGACCTTGCGCTCGTTGCGCACCTTTCCACTTTGAAAGCGAAAGTTCCGTTCCTGCACTTCTTCGACGGTTTCCGTACCAGCCACGAGGTCTCCAAAATCGAGGCTATCGACTACGAAGATATGAAGAAACTCGTCGATATGAAAGATATCGAAGATTTCAGAAAAAGAGCGCTTAACCCGGATCACCCGATCCAAAAAGGAACCGCTCAAAACAGCGATACTTACTTCCAGAACAGAGAAACCGCGAACAAGTACTACGAGGCGACCCCCGCGATCGTTCAGAAGATGATGGACAAGGTGTCCGCGCTTACGGGCAGAAGTTATCATCTGTTCGACTATGTAGGCGCACCCGACGCGGAATATGTAACCGTAATAATGGGCAGCGGCGCGGAGGCTATCGACGAAACGATAACCAAGATGAACAAAGAGGGGCATAAAGTAGGTATGGTAAAGGTAAGACTTTACAGACCGTTTGCGTCCAAGGCGTTTATAAAGGCTCTTCCAAAGACCGTAAAGAAGATAGCGGTACTCGACAGAACGAAAGAACCCGGCTCGCTCGGCGAACCTCTTTACCTCGACGTATGCGCGGCTCTTCTTGAAAACAACAAAAAGCGCATCGAAGTTATCGGCGGCAGATACGGCTTAGGCTCGAAAGAATTCAACCCGTCGATGGTATACGCGGTATACAAAAACCTCGAGGCTAAAAAATCCAAAAACCACTTCACTATCGGTATTTACGACGATATAACCAACACTTCGCTCGACTTCTCCGAACAATACAACGCCGCTCCCGCAGGGACTATAAGTTGTAAGTTCTACGGTCTCGGCTCTGACGGAACGGTCGGCGCGAACAAGAACTCGATAAAGATAATCGGCGACCACACGGATATGTACGCTCAGGGCTATTTCTTCTACGACTCCAAAAAGTCGGGCGGTATCACCGTTTCGCACCTCCGTTTCGGAAAAACTCCGATACAGTCGTCGTATTTAATCGACGCGGCGGACTTTATCGCTTGCTCGCAACCCTCTTACGTCACTCGTTACGACATGGTAACCGATTTAAGAGAGGGCGGAAAGTTCTTACTTAACTGCGAGTGGGATAACGTAAACGACTTGGCTGCGAACCTTCCCGCGGAGATGAAGAGACTTCTCGCGAAGAAGAAAGTGAAGTTCTACGTTATCGACGCGATTAAGATCGCTCAGGCGATAGGTCTTGGCGGCAGAACGAACGCGATAATGCAAGCGGCGTTCTTCAAGATAAACCCCGAAATAATGCCGTATTCCGAGGCTGAGGACTGGATGAAACAGTACGTCAAGAAGTCCTACGGCAAGAAAGGCGACGCGGTAGTAAACATGAACTATGCGGCTATCGACAAGGCGTCGTCCGAACTCAAAGAGATAATCGTCCCGGCAGACTGGGCGAACGCCACGACCGGCGCAGACCCGATCAAACTTGCCGACGACAAGTACTTCCAAGAAGTCATACACCCGATAATTTCGCTCAAAGGCGATAAACTCCCGTCCTCGGCGTTTAACGCGGACGGCTCTGTTCCGACGGGAACGACAAAATTCGAAAAGCGTGGCGTTGCGGTCAAGATCCCGCAATGGAACGCGGAAAATTGTATTCAGTGTAACCAATGCGCGTTCGTATGTCCGCACGCTACTATTCGTCCGTCGCTCGTTGCCGACGGCACCGAAAAGCCCGCTACGTTCACTACGAAAGCCGCTATGGGCATGAAGGGCTATTCGTTCAGAATGCAGGTAAGCCCGCTCGACTGTATGGGCTGCGGCGTCTGCGCAAACGTCTGTCCTACCGCCGCTAAGGAAGCGGATAAGAGAGCGCTTACTATGGTTCCGCTCGAGAAGATCGTCAAGGAAGAAACCGAAAACTACGAGTTCAGCGAAAAACTTCCCAAAGTCGACACTTCGGCGTTCAAACCCACCACCGTCAAAGGCTCGCAGTTCAATCAACCGCTGTTCGAGTTCTCCGGCGCATGCGCGGGCTGCGGCGAAACTCCGTATATCAAAGTCATCACTCAGATGTTCGGCGACAGAATGCTCATCGCAAACGCGACCGGTTGTTCGTCTATCTACGGCGGCTCGTCTCCGACTTGCCCGTACACCAAGAACGCCGAGGGCAAAGGTCCCGCGTGGGCTAACAGCCTCTTCGAGGACAACGCCGAATACGGCTACGGTTTCAACCTCGCTTACGCTCAAAGACGCGCTAAACTCGGCGACTTAATGCAGAAAGCGTTGGATCTCGGCGTTAAAGGCAAAGTCGTAAACGACTTCAAGACCTGGCTCGAGAACAAGAAGAGCGCCGATATAACCAAGGCGGTTGCCGAGAGCCTTAAGGCTACGCTCCCGACCGCGATAAGGAATTCTCACGGCGAACTAAAAGACGTCCTTAAAGAGATAGAGGCTGCGTCCGACTGCGTTATCAAGAAGTCTATCTGGATAATCGGCGGCGACGGCTGGGCATACGATATCGGCTACGGCGGCTTAGACCACGTTCTCGCTATGGGCGAAGACGTCAACGTCCTCGTTGTAGATACCGAAGTTTACTCCAACACCGGCGGACAAGCGAGTAAGTCTACGCCTACCGGCTCGGTTGCGAAATTCGCCGCGGGCGGCAAGAGAGTCAAGAAAAAGGACCTCGGCATGATGGCTATGAGTTACGGTTATGTATATGTAGCGCAATGCGCGATGGGATCTAACAAACAGCAGTTCTTGAACGCTATAACCGAGGCCGAGGCATACGACGGACCGTCGCTGCTTATCTGCTACGCTCCGTGTATCAACCACGGTATCAATATGTCGAACTCGCAACTCGAAGAGAAGAAAGCGGTTGACGCGGGATACTGGCATTTATACAGATATAATCCGGATAAAGTCGGCACCGAACAGAATCCGTTCACGCTCGACAGTAAAGATCCTACCGCAAGTTATCAAGAGTTCATTTTAGGTGAAAACAGGTATGCATCGCTCAAGAAAGCGCAGCCCGAACTTGCCGAAAAACTCTTTGAAAAGGCGGAAGAAGAGAACAACGCGAGACTTGGCAAATACAAGACTTTAGCGGGTAAATAATTAAATAAAGCCAAAGCATAAAAAAGCGGCGGGGGGGAAAAAATTTCCCCCGCCGCGCTTTTCGCTAAAAAAAAATTAAAAATTTTAATATATGATTTTCAGAGCGACAAAACACAAGCAACAACAAAATAATTCACTATCATAAATA
>CAMOXE010000114.1 GCA_946628865.1 uncultured Clostridia bacterium
CTGACGGCGCGTCTTTTTTTGCGTTATGATGATAGTCGACTATTTCAATATCGTAATTACCAAGGTTTTTGGCGAGTATTTCGCATACTTTCAAAATGACGTTCACTCCGAGAGACGTGTTGCTCGCTTTAAATATCGGAATTTTTTCCGCGGCGCGTCGTATTGCGTTTTCGTCGGATTCTGAAAAGCCGGTAGTTCCGATCACGACGGGTATGGAATTTGCTAATGCAAATTCGAGTAATGAATTTATATTTTCGGGCGCGGAAAAGTCGATAATTACGTCGGCGTAGTCCTTTATTTCGCTGAAATCGCGATAGACGGAACAGTCAAAGTCGCCGAATTGAGATTTGTCAACTCCGCATACAACGTTCTCGCCGCCGTTTTTACAGGCTTTATAAATATAGTTTCCCATTTTACCGCAGATACCGCTTATTATAACGTTCATGCTTTTACTCCTATACGTCAAGTTTACGCAAAACGGTTTTTAAATATTCCATATCGTCTTTGTCGGCTTTTGTAAGCGGAAGTCGAAGGTCTCCGCCGCGCCTACCCAAAATCTCCGCCATCGCCTTAACGGGGATCGGGTTGACCTTGATAAAAAGCGCGTCGTAAAACTCGTATAAAGCCTCTTCGCAAAAATCATGCGTGTCGTAATTTGTCTTAAAATTATTGAAAATATCTACGATTTTAGTCGGAATTATGTTTGACGCGACAGATATTGCTCCGCTTGCGCCTAAAGAGTAAAAGAACTCGTTCAAGTTATCGTTACCGCTGTAAACGGGAAACGAGTCTTTAAGCAAAGCAAAAATTTTTTCTATATGCGTCTTATCTGAATTTGCCTCCTTTAACCCGCAAACGCATTCTATTTCGGCAACGTCTTTGACGGTTTGCGGCAGGGCGTTAAATCCCGTTCGCGACGGGACGTTGTAAATTATCATCGGAAAATCAGATTTCGCTATTTCTTCGTAATGGCGATAAAGTCCGTATTGCGTGCATTTGTTATAATACGGCGTGACGCAAAGCGCGGCGTCCGCGCCTAATTCTTTTGCCGTTTCCGTCTGCTCGCGTGCGACTTTAGTGCAATTAGAGCCGCAACCTATTATAACGGGGACCCGTTTATTCGTCTTTTCCACGGCAAATCGTATAATATCCTTTCTTTCATCGCTTGAAATCGTAGCGCTCTCGCCGGTCGTACCCAAAAACACGAGCGCGCTCACGCCCGATTTTATTTGTTCGTCAACGAGAACCGAAAAGGCTTTGTAGTCTATTTTGTCGTCGGTTATCGGAGTATACAGTGCCGTCGCTATACCTTTAAATACTTTTTTACGCATTTCCTTTGCCAAATGTGAAATATTTATAAATTTTGCGTTTAAGCCGCAAAAACGTTTGTAAATATTTCAATTATAGTATATTATATTATTATTACGCACATTTGGTGATGTGAGAGGTAAATTATGGCAAAAAAGAAAGGCTTGATTTCTCGGCTTATCGAAGGACCTGAGCGTTCGGAGACATACGCGGCGTCTACGTTGCCCTCGAACAGATGGGAACTCGGTTGGGACGTTTTTAAAACAAATAAAGGTAAAATGGTCGGATTAAATCTTTTGACTTTGGTATTTTTTCTGCCGTTTTTCTTCCTGTTGTTTTTAAGGTACGTCAATAAACTTTCGCTTACGGGATTGTACCCGTTCGGTCAGAATTTGGCGGGGGGCTATCCGTTTTTTCCCGCGTCGGCGGGACTTGAGGCTCAACTCGAACTCGTTTTGAACAGGCAGTTTTTCCTTTATCTTGTAATCGCGGTTGCTATTGCGGCTGTGGGAATATCCGGCGGGTTTTACGTTATGAGAAATATGATTTGGACCGAAAGCGTGTCAGTCGGAAGCGATTTTTTCAAGGGCGTAAAACAAAATTATTTCGTCGTGTTTTTCTCGCTTTTGCTCTATTCCGCGGTAGTCGCCGTGGCGGTTATTTCCGTAAATATTTCTAACTATCTGATAGCGTCCGGTTCAGGCGTGAAGTGGTTGCTCGTCGCGGAACAAGCCGTATCGATCATCCTTATTGCGTTTTCCACCATAATGGTGCTATACATGATAAGCGCGGGAATAACGTATAAATTGAAGTTCTTTGCGCTTATAAAAAATTCGTTTCTCTTTACCGTTGCACTTCTCCCCGTAAACGTCTTTTTCGTGCTGTTTGCGTCGGTATTTTTCCTTATATTTTTACTTGGATTTTCGTTTTTGACGATCGTTGCCGTATTGCTCGCGATATTTTTCTCGCTATCGATGTTCATGCTCGTATGGACCAACTACACGCAATGGGTTTTCGATAAATACGTCAATGACAGAGTTGCCGGGGCTAAGAAGAATCGCGGAATTTACAAGCGCGAGACGACTGCCGACGGCTCCGAAATCGTAATTGAAAGGTCCAAGTACGTCGGAAAAAACATAAAGCCCGTAACCGATTACGACGTGGAGATTTACGAACTTCCCGTTTCGTTTACGCGTAAAGACTTAGAGCGGCTTGAAGAGACCAAAGCGGCGATGCGTAAAGACAGCGACGATTACGCCGCGGCGCATGCGGGCGAGGGCGAACCGGATAATTTTGCCGAACTTCTCGACGCGGACGCCAAAGGCGAGGATAAGCAGGGCGATAATGAATAGAGAAAAAGGGGGCAGAGCGTATAGCGCTCTGTCTCGCTATTACGAATATCTCGTTGGCGACGAAGAGTATCGCAGGTGGTCGGAGCGGGTTTGCTCCGCGGTGAAGAGGCTATCAAAAGGTAACACGGGTGCGGATATTGCATGCGGAAGCGGGTATTTCACCCGCGCGCTTAAAAAGGCGGGCTTTGACGTGTTCGGCTACGATATATCGGATGAAATGCTCTCAGAGGCTCGGCGAATTTCCGCCGAAGAGGGCGTTTATATCGAATACGTTTCGGGGGACATAAAATCTTTTAAAACGCTTAATAAACTCGGGTTTGTGACGGCAATCAACGACGGTTTTAACTACGTTGAGCCGCAAAATTTAACTCGGGCGTTTAAAAGAGTCGCCGCGGCGTTAAAAAAGGGCGGGGCGTTTATATTCGACGTCTCTTCCGAATACAAACTTAAAAAGGTCATAGCAAACAACGTGTTTTCCGTTGATGAAGACGATTTCACATATATTTGGTTCAACTCTTTAACAGACGTCGGCGTAAAAATGGATATAACCGTATTTACTCGCGAGGGCGAAACGTATTCCAGGCGTGACGAAACGCATTTTCAGTATATACACACTCTTAAAAGCGTTACCGAGAGCCTGAGCGCGGCGGGGTTTAAAATCGCAGAAATCAAAGACGGCAACGGCGAAGAAATTTCCGAAATTTCCGAGCGCCTTTGCTTTTCGGCAATAAAGGAATAAAAATGGGTAAAATATATAAAGCGTTGATTTCAGACGGACAGATTTCCGTCGCCGTGTTGGATACTACCGATATAGTAAACGCGGCTATAAAAATACACAATCTCTCGCCGTTATCCGCGGCGGGACTCGGCAGAGCGTTGACCGCCACGGCTTTTATGGCGACTTCGCTTAAGGACGAAAATTTCAGACTGTCCGTAACTATTTCGGGCGACGGAGTTGGCGGAAGGATAATAACCGCCGCTGACGGGAAACTCCATATAAGGGGGAGCATAGACAATAAAACCGCCGATTTGCCGCTGAAAGAAAACGGAAAACTAAACGTTTCGGGGCTTGTCGGCAAGGGCATGATGACCGTAGTTAAAAGTATGGGACTTAAAGAGCCTTACGTCGGTAAATGCAGGATAGTAAGCGGCGAGATCGCTGAGGATTTTACCGCATATTACGCATATAGCGAGCAGCAGCCCACCGCAATGGCGCTCGGCGTGTATATCGGAACAGACGGAAACTGTCTCGGCGCGGGCGGTGTTGTTTTTCAGCCGCTACCCGGTGCTACCGACGAGAGTATTGCCGAGGCTGAGAGGTTGATTTCCGAGTTTAATGACGTCAGCAAGCAGATAAGCGAAATCGGCGGGAAAGGTATATGCGATAAATATTTCGGCGGCGCTCAATTCACCGAGGCAGAGCCGAAATACGAGTGTAATTGCAGTAAAGATTATATCGATAAAGTGCTTTTGACGGTCGGCAAAGATGAACTTATTAAAACTGCGGATGAAATAGGAAAAGTCTAAGTGGGTTGCGAGTTCTGCAATAAAAAATATGTGTATACGAGAGCGGATATAGATGAACTCTTTAAAGCGTAAGGACAATATCGTAAATATCGACGGGCGTAATGAAAAGTTGATAGAATTATCGTTTAAGCGAAGAGACGCGGGAGACTACGTCGGCGCGATGTCGATAATGCGTAATATGCTTTTAAACGAGCCGGACGCTGACGTTTACGCGCATATCGCGGATATTTATACCGATATGGGACAATACGAAAATGCGATAAACTACTGGTATAAATATTTAAGTCGCTCGAAAAAGAAGTATTACATAGACGGTTATAACGGTCTCGGAGCAAACTTTTTTATGTGCGGAAACGATTCGGTTGCCGGTTACTATTTCAAAAAGCAAATGGAGGCAGGTCCGCCGGAC
>CAMOXE010000115.1 GCA_946628865.1 uncultured Clostridia bacterium
CGCCGTCGTCGAAATAGCCCTATAGCCCTTTCCTCTTGAAATAGTAGTCGTTATCGAGAAAATAGAAGGTTACGCACTCGAATTTCAGAGAAAACAATCCGCAGTACTGATTTCTCCAGCCGAGCGGAACGTTGAAGTTCCCCTCGAATCTGAAATTCGCCCTATACGCGGAGTCTATATCCGAATACAGCGGCATCGCGACCCGCATATCCGTCCTTCCGTTTTCGGCTATCGCCTTGGGCAGCGACGCCGCAACGTCCGCTAAGCCGCCCGTCCCCGCGAACGGATTCGCCTCGGACGTTACGAAAAGTACGGATTTTTCTATTTGTAACTCCGCCTCGACGGGCGCTACCTTTTTCGGCGCGCCGCTTGATTTTGCCTTGGCGGCAGATTTCTTTTCAGCCATTTTTTACCTCCTTTAGTTTACTTTATCGGAGGTTATAGCCAAACCTCGCCTTGGCGGCGTTCGGCTATAACCGTTATTTAAATTTTTAATTATTATATATTCGTGCCTTTACCTATAAAAAACGGGTGGACGTCGCAACCGGAAAGAGTTCTTCCGTCGCGTATCACGACGTTTTTATCGGTTATTATGCAGTTTAAGTCGGCATACTCGCCTATTATGCAGTTCTGCATCACGATACAGTGCTTTACGACCGCGCCTTTGCCCACTTTTACGCCTCTGAACACTATGCTGTCGTAAACTTCGCCTTCTATCGTACAGCCGTCCGCGACGAGCGAGTTTTTCACTATCGCGTTTTCGCCGTAACGAGTCGGCGTGGAATCCTTGACTTTGGTATACACCGACGCGGTTCTGAACACTTCGTCGCGAACGCTCTTATTTAAGAACTTCATACTCTCTTCATAGTACTTTATGAGCGAGGTCATCTCTTCGTAATAGCCCTCGTGCTTATGCCCGTAGACCCTTAAACTGTCTATATGCGGTATCAAAACGTCTCTTATAAAGTGCGAATTTCCGCGAGAAAGAGTTTCGTTAATGAGGTTGATGAGCAGCCTCCTGCCGATTATACATATATTCGTATACAGATTTACCTTATCGTTCTTGCTGTCGAACGCTATGCTCTTTATCCGTCCGTCCTCTATCTCGAAAAACGAATTCGTATCGCCCGTAACGCTCGCGCGGTCTTTCTCGACGTATACCAAAGTTATGTCAGCGTTTTGTTCGCCGTGCCGTTTAATTATCGGCTTAAAATCGATATTGCATACCATGTCGGAGTCGCTCATTACGACGAGGTCCTCCTCCGCGCCCGATAAAAATCCGAGAACGTTTTTAAGCGCCTCGAGCCTCGTCGTGTAAAGCGATCCGCCGATATTGTCGAAAGGCGGAAGTATGAACAGTCCGCCGTGGTGTCTGGCAAGATCCCAATCTTTACCGCTGCCGAGATGATCCATAAGCGAACGGTAGTTACTCTTCGTGATGACGCCGACTTTCGTGATTTCGGAGTTTACCATGTTGGAAAGCGCGAAGTCGATGAGGCGGTATCTTCCCCCGAAAGGTATTGACGCAACCGTCCTTTTAGCGGTGAGTTCGGGAACGTTCGTATCGTGTATATTTGAAAAAACAAGACCTAACGCACTCATTATTCTTCCTCCCCTACGTTTTTATCGAGTATCTCGCCGGCAACCACGACCGCGCCGTCCGAAACCTTTATCCCGCGACCCAAAACCGCTATCTTCTTTTCTTTTTCCGCGGAAACGCCTATTCTCGCGCCTTTGCCGACTATTACGTCCTCGTCGATTATCGCGTTTTCGACTATCGCGTTTTCGCCGATCTTCGCGCCTGCGAATATTATCGAATCTTTAACCGACGCGCCTTTGGCGATCTCTACGTCGTGAGAGATAACGCTCTTTTCTATCGAGCCGTTTATCTCGCAACCGGAAGAGACTATCGAGTTCGTCACTCTGCCGCTCTCGCCTATATAGTGCGGAGGCGCTATCGGGTTCCGAGAGCGTATTCTCCAGGAATTATCCGAAAGATCGAACTGCGGCCTTTCGCTTAAAAGGTCCATATTCGATTCGTACAAAGACGAGATAGTTCCGACGTCTTTCCAATACCCCTTGAATTCGTATGCGAACATCTTTTCGCCGCTCGACAACATCGCAGGAAGAACGTTCTTGCCGAAATCCTTAGAACTCGACGGGTCCAACTCGTCCTCTTCGAGGTATTTATACAGTTTTTCAGCCGTAAAGACGTAAATTCCCATCGACGCAAGATCGCTCTTGGGTTTTGCGGGCTTTTCCTCGAACTGATAAATCTCGCCGTCCGCTTTCACGTTTAAAAGTCCGAATCTCGACGCCTCTTCCATAGGCACTTTTATCGCCGCTATCGTACACGCCGCGCCCGTTTTTTTATGGCGCTCTATCATGTCCGCGTAGTCCATTTTATATATGTGGTCGCCGGACAATATAAGAACGTATTCGGGGTTATAGTTTTTGATAAAATCGATATTTTGATATATCGCGTTCGCCGTGCCTTTGAACCACTCCGAACCGTGTTTTGCCTGATACGGCGACAAGACGTGTACGCCGCCGTAAGACCTGTCAAGGTCCCAAGGCTCGCCGTTGCCGATATACTCGTTAAGTACGAGCGGCTGGTATTGCGTGAGTACGCCTACGGTGTCTATACCCGAGTTGGCGCAGTTTGACAGCGGGAAATCTATTATCCTGTACTTTCCGCCGTACGTTACCGCGGGCTTTGCTATCTTGTTGGTCAAGGCGTATAATCTACTGCCCTGTCCGCCGGCAAGAAGCATTGCCACGCATTCTTTCTTTTTTATCATTTTCCCCTCCTTGCTCTATCTCTTTTTTAAATATATAAACGACAGAGCGTTTAATCGTAATGAAATTACGTTATTTTTATCGTTTTTGCGTTTAATCGACTTATAGACGCGTTTTTTGAACTTTTCTTCCCCACCGTATCTGCGTTTGTCGGAAGAGAAAACAAGGTCGTACACTCCATCGGCGTTAAGGTCGATGTATTCTTCTCTGCCGCTGAAATTTATTGCGGCAATAAGCGTTTCGCCGCCGTATCTGCGCTCGTATGCGACGAGATTTTTGTCCCTTTCGTCGACCGCAAGCCAATTAAAGCCGTTCCAGCCGTCGTCGTCACCGTAGAGCGTCGGCTCGCTCAAATAAAAATTATTCAGTTCTTTAAAAAACACCGAGAGCGAATCGTGCGAGGGGTATTTCTTGAGAAAAAACTCCAACCCCTCTTTATAATTCCACTCTTTAAATTGTCCGAACTCCGAACCCATAAACATGAGTTTTTTCCCGGGGTGAGACATCATATATCCCATAAACGCCCTTACGCCCGCAAATTTCTGTTCGTAAGAGCCGAACTGCTTATCCAAAAGCGATTTCTTGCCGTGAACGACTTCGTCGTGCGATATGGGGAGAATATAATGTTCCGAAAACGCGTAAGTCATCGAAAACGTAAGTTTATTGTGGTCGAAACGTCTGAAATACGGGTCTTTATCGACGTAACTTAAAACGTCGTTCATCCAGCCCATATTCCATTTATAGTCAAAACCGAGTCCGCCGTCCGCGACAGTTCTCGTCACTCCGCCGTAAGCGGTGGATTCTTCCGCGATCATTATCGCATACGGAAAACTTCTGTGAATTTCCGCGTTTAGTTTTTGAAGTAACGCGATCGCCTCGAGATTTTTGTTCTCGCCGTAAATATTCGGTATCCACTCGCCCGGTTTTTTATCGTAGTCGAGGTATATCATCGACGCCACGGCGTCTACCCGTATTCCGTCGATATGGAATTTTTCAAACAGGAAGCGCGCCGACGACACTAAAAACGATTGTATTTCCGTCCTGCCGAAGTCGAATACCCGAGTACCCCAGGTCTTGTGTTCCATTCTGTCCCAGCCGTGCGCCTCGTAAAGCGCGCCGCCGTCAAATTCATACAGCCCGTGTTCGTCTTTCGGGAAGTGCGCCGGCACCCAATCGAGAATCACGCCTATCCCGTTTTCGTGAAACGCGTTCACGAGATACATAAAGTCTTTCGGCGTGCCGAAACGCGAGGTTATCGAAAAATATCCCGTTACCTGATACCCCCACGAGCCGTCGTAAGGATACTCCGTAAGCGGCATCATTTCGACGTAGTTGTAGCCGTTTCTCTTGACGTACTCGACTAACTTTTTCGCGTATTCTCTATAAGAATAATATCCGCCGTCGCTTTTGCGCAAAAACGAGCCGAGGTTTACTTCGTAGATATTCATCGGGCGGTTATGTCCGCCGTAAATATCCCTGCCTTTCGCGTACTCGTCGTCCGTCCAATTAAAGCCGTCGATTTCGTAGATTACGGACGCGTAGTTCGGCGCGGGTTCAGAATAGAACGCGTAAGGATCCGCCTTTTTGACTTCGCCTTTTCCCGTCGTTATTAGGTATTTGTATTTATCGGACTCTTTTGCGGCTTTTGAAAAAAATTCGTATACGCCGTCGTCCGAGCGTTGCATTACGCCCAAGTCTTTATTCCAGCCGTTGAAATCGCCTATAACGCTTACCGAAAGCGCGGAAGGCGCCCATACTCTGAATTTTACGCCTTTCGCTCCGTTCTCGCTCGATTTGTGAGCGCCGAAATATTCGTAACTTTTATAATTCGTTCCTTCGTGGAATAAGTACTTAGGTAAACTTTCAATCATTTTTCAGCAATTATACTCGCTCTTCTTTTTAAACGCCTCGTCGAGTTCTTTGCGCTTTTCCTCGAAACCGCGTCTGCCGAGCAGCGCGAACGTCGCCTTTTTGCCGTTTTCCACGCCCGGTTGGTTATACGCGTCTATCTTCAAAAATTCGCCCGCAAACGCTGTCTGCATTTCAAAATAGTAAATCAGTTCGCCTATCGTGAAAGCGTTTATCTCGGGAAGATATATCGTATGATTTAGTCTGTGCTTTGCAGTTAAAGCGTATTCGGTCGCAAGTCTTTCGGCGGTAATAAGTTCGTTCATAGTGTGTCCGCAAAGGAAATTTACGTCCGGAAATTCCTCGCAGCCGGAAGGTATGACAACTTCCTTGCGATAATTGTCAACCGCTAAAAACGTTACGACTTTATCGAAAGGTCCTTCGGTGTAAAGTTGGACTTGAGAGTGTTGGTCGGTTACGCCCAGAGATTTTACGGGCGTCTGACCGTAGTTTACCGTGTTGCCGTCAAGGTCGGTTTCTTTGCCGAGACTTTCCGCCCAGATCTGGCAATACCAGTCCGCAAAATACTTGAGTCCGTCGGCGTAAGGCATCATTACGGATATATTCTTGCCCCTCTTCATCGCTATATCCTGAAGTATGGCGTTTAAAAGCGGAGCGTTTTCGCTTACGGACTTCTTCATTGAGATTTTATCCATATACGCCGCGCCCGCGAGCATTTCGGATATATCTATTCCGAGTACCGCCGCCGGGAGCAAGCCGACGGGACAAAGTTCGGAAAATCTGCCGCCCACTCCGTCGGGGATATAATAAGTTTTAAAGCCCTCGCTCGCGGCTATCTTTATCAGATTGCCTGCGCTTGCAGACGTGGTCGCGATTATTCTGTCTTTATAATCTTTGCCGAGTTTTGCTTTAAGTCTATCGATAATTACGAGATACTGAGTCATCGTTTCCGACGTAGCGCCGCTCTTGGTGATAACGTTGAAAACCGTGTTCTCTACGTCTATAACGTCGAAAAGCGCGTCCATACGCTCGGGGTCAACGTTATCCTCGACGTAAAATTTCGGACCTTTACGCGTTCTTGCGGGAAGTTCGTTGTAATGAAGATGGCAAAGCGCCTGAAATACCGCTATCGGTCCGAGAGCGCTGCCGCCTATGCCGAGCACCACGAAATTCTTCGCGGTTTTTCTTATTTTTCTGGCGGTTTCCTTTATATCTTTTACTATTTCGGTCTGGTTATACGGAAGTTCCGTCCAGCCGAGCCAGCCCTTGCCTCTGTTCTGTTTTAAATTTTCGACCGCGCCTGCAGCCGCCTTGCGATACGCAGATATAGCCTTTGGCGTTAAGCCTTCTTTTTCACCTACGAATTCGCTCATCATGTTCTTGTAGTCAAGCCTTAATCTCATGGATTTTTTCCATGACGCGCTTAAATATCTCTTTGCCATTTTATTGCCTCCGTATTTTATCGTTTATATTTTCAAGATATGAAAGAGTGCTTTTCAGTTCTCCTATATCTTTATAATCGTTTTTATATACTTCTATCAACGCTCCGCCGTCAAAGCCCGCGCTTTTAAGCG
>CAMOXE010000116.1 GCA_946628865.1 uncultured Clostridia bacterium
AAAGCAGAACAATTTCAGAATCCTTACATAGGATTTACAAGTTTTCAACATTTTCGCGGCGAAAAACTATATTCCGACTGCATAACGGGAAGAGATGGAGTGGCGGGATGCGAAACCGAGAATTACGAGTGTTTTCCCGTAACCGAGGGCGTAGAAGAAAACGGCAGAGAGCAAGGATATTATCCCGATACGACCGTCGCTTATATAAGAATTTTATGGAAGGAATTCGAGCCCGAACAAGGCGTTTATAATTACGGCATTATACAAGACGTTTTAGACAGGGCAAAAGAAAAGGGACAAACGGTAATGTTTAGGTTAATGCCGCATTCGACGTGTGAGAGAGACGACGTCCCCGACTGGCTGAAAGAATTGATCCCTTGTCCGAAAAGACCGAAAGGAATGCGCGTGAAAGATTCCCCGACCGATCCGCTTTATTTAGAATTGTTCGGAAAAGCGATAAAAGAAATAGGAAAGAGATTCGACGATAATAAAACGCTTGACTGTGTAGATATTTCGCTCGGCGGCTCTTGGGGCGAAGGTTCGCAGGAGTTCAGCGAAGAAGAAGAGAGAAAGTTAATGGATATATACGTTGATTTTTTCCCCAACACAAAACTTATAGGGCAATGCGGGAATCCTAAAATGCTTAACTATATAGCGACGAAACGCGCGGTAGGTTGGCGTTCGGACGGAACGGGAAATCCGAGGCACACTCATATCTGGTTTCCGAGTTATTATCCGAACGTTAAAAACGAGCATTGGAAAACCGCGCCTATTTCGTTTGAAAGTTATTGGTGGATAAGCGAGTGGGTGCGTCAGAAATGGGATATAGACGAAGTAATAGAATTTACTTTATCTCATCATATAAGTACGTTTAACAACAAATCGTTTCCTATTCAATACGAACTTAAAGATAAAATAGATAAATGGGTGGCAAAAATGGGCTATCACTATGTAATCGACGAAGTGAGTTTTGAAGAAAAACCGAAAGAAGTACTCGATATAAACTTAAAGATCGATAACGTTGGAGTAGCGCCGATTTATAATAAAATACCGCTTGTTCTTAAACTTAAAAACGACACGTTTGAAAAGCAATCTGAAACGGGCGTCGATATAACGAAATGGTTTCCGGGCAAAACAAGCGAAAAAATAAAAACAGACGTTAAAGATTTACCGAAAGGCGAGTATGAAATTTTACTCGGGATAACAAACGGCGAAGGTGTAAATATTTGTTTTGCAACCGATGCCGTACAAGACGGATTTTACAGCGTTATAGGTAAAATTTATATAGAATAGTATTCGTTATTTTGTAGTGAAAAAATTTTTCGTAATTAAAGTTTAAGATTTGAAATATGCAGAAAATTTTTGTTGTCGGAAGTATCAACACCGATTTGGTGATTTCAACGCCGTATATGCCGAAAGCCAGAGAAACGCTCATGGGTAGCGGCTTTTTTACGGCGCGCGGCGGCAAAGGCGCTAATCTAGCGGTTGCGGCGGCAAGGCTCGGCGGCGAAAGGGTAGGAATATATTATTGCTAAAAAGGCGCGAACAAAAGACCGAGCAAGGTAATATACGACAGGGCGTATTCGTCTATCAGCCTTGCAAAGATTTCGGATTTCAACTGGAACAGAATATTTAAAGGAGTGGAGTGGTTTCACTTTACGGGAATAACTCCGGCTCTTTAGGATAATACGGCGAAAATATGTTTAAAGGCTTGTCAGGAAGCGAAGAAGAGAAATATAACAATATCCTGCGATTTAAACTTCCGCAAAAAACTTTGGAGTAAAGAAAAGGCTGGAGAAGTAATGAGCGAACTATGCAAATATATAGATTATTGCATAGCGAACGAAGAGGACGCCAAAGACGTGTTCGGAATAGAGGCGGACGGCACGGATATAAATACGGGCAAATTAAACAGAGAAGGATATATTTCGGTAGCGAAGAAACTGACTGATAAATTCGGCTTTAAAGGCGTTGCGATAACGTTAAGAGAGAGTATCCGCAAGTGACAATAATTGGTCGGGAATGCTTTATACGGGAGGCGAGGCGTATTTTTCAAAGATAAATATGATAGGTGTCTTTAAGTTCGATAGTAATCTTATAATAAAGTTTCCGAAAGCTGACTTTTAATGAATATTTTTCAAATAAGGATAAACCATCATGGAAAGAAAGAATAAAAAACTTTTAGAGGACGCAGAAGAGGAGTATAACGTTTCAAGCGTTCGCGAGGAAGAGGCGAAGATTCCAAATTACGACCATATCTTTAACGAAGAAAGCGGAAACGTCAGAAAAAAGACCAAAATATTAAAGAAATTTGCGAAAGCCAATGTCAAATCTTTGTTCTGGTCTACGCTAATATATTTTTTCCAAGCGCTCCCGGTCTGGGTTGTCCCTATTTGTACGGCGAATATCATCGATGCCGTAACAACTATATCCGAACAAGGTTTTAATGAAAATATTACGGTGTATTTTATCGTAAACGCCGTAGTTGCCATATTGAGCATAGCGATCAACGTTCCTATTACGGTTTTAAGGTGGAGAATTGTCAGCAAGATGCTGCGCCGCGCAAGCGCAGGGCTTAAAAGCGCAGTAGTAAGAAAACTGCAACATCTTTCGATTACTTACCACAAGGATATGCAGTCGGGCAAAATCCAAGCCAAATTTTTGAGAGATGTCGAGTCTGTGGACGGACTTTTCAACGCAATAATGTTCAGTTTTATTCCAACTGTCATAGGCGTGGTCGTGTCGTCAGCTATATCTGTTTATAAAAATATTTACGTTTCTCTTTTCTTTTTAGTAGTAGTACCTTTTAACGTTTGGCTTACTTTTGCGTTCAGAAATAAA
Source organism: uncultured Clostridia bacterium (assembly GCA_946628865.1). GTDB lineage: Bacteria > Bacillota > Clostridia > Christensenellales > Borkfalkiaceae > UBA10281. Next base: position 2,842 of record CAMOXE010000116.1, read on the forward strand.
ATA
>CAMOXE010000117.1 GCA_946628865.1 uncultured Clostridia bacterium
ACCAAGGCGAGCAGGGTTTGCAAGGCGAAAAAGGCGATAAAGGCGACCAAGGCGAGCAGGGTTTGCAAGGCGAAAAAGGCGATAAAGGCGACCAAGGCGAGCAGGGTTTGCAAGGCGAAAAAGGCGATAAAGGCGAAGGCGTTAAAAGTGCGTATATCGACGAAAACGGCGATTTAATAGTAACCTTAACGAGCGACGAAGTTATCAACGCGGGGAGCGTGATAAACAAAGAAAATCCGCAAAAACTCGCGTTTTACCCGTTAGATGACGGCACTTACGCAGTAGGCGGCGGCAACGCTATATGTTTAAGTTCGATAACTATTCCCTCTACTTACAAAGGTAAAGCGGTTACAAGCATATATTCTTTTTACGGCTTTAAGGGGAATACAGTAATTATTCCCGAAAGCATAAAGACTATTAATGAATATGCGTTTGCGGAATGTTTTAATTTATCGGAAATACTTATTCCTAACAGTGTTACGGACATTGAAAAATATGCATTTGCAGGGTGTTCTAATTTAACGGAAATAACTGTTCCTAATAATGTCAAGAATATTGGAGAATATGCGTTTTATAATTGTAGAAATTTAACTACAATAAATATTCCAAATAGCATAACGGTATTAGAAAAAGGCATTTTCGAAGGATGCAGTTCATTATCTTCGATAGTTTTGCCCGAAGAATTGACAAAAATAAGCGACTGTGCCTTTAAATCTTGTATCTCACTTACCGAAATAACTTTCCCCGATTCTCTCGTCTATGTTGGTATTGAAGCATTTTTATCATCAGGTCTGTTAGATATATATGCAAATGACTATACCAATTGGTATTTGCCAAGCACAAAAAAAGTTGGAAAAATACATGGATATCCCAATCAAACAGAAAGGGCTTACGATCTTTCAACAAACAAAGTAACATTTACTTTTTCATCTGCATATTACAACGCCTCTTACTTATTAAACAGCAAATCATTTGCCATTGCAATAAAGGGCAATCCGCTAACTTATAAAGGGACTATTAATTATTATGGAACAACCTATGGTGGAATGGATGTAAGTGTTTCTTTTGCAGGTTGCAGTTTTACAAAGCAATAAAAATAATGAAATAAAAGCGGGGGCGAAAGCCCCCGCAATTTTTATGCTGTTTTTGGTAGCCTATAGGCAAATATAACTGGCTAGTCGCCGACGTCGAGTTGCTCTAATACGCTCTTTTTCTCAATCGGCTTGCTGTCGCCGTGCTTGACGAATATCATTGTTACTATCGCGAGCGCCGCGAATATCGTCGCGTAGTAAAACAACGGACGCATACTGCCCATCATATCCATTATAAAGCCCGAAAGTATAGGCGTTACTATCTGCGCCGCCATGCTCGCAGTATAGTAATATCCCGTGAACTTGCCGACGTTTCCGCCGCTCGCGAGTTCAACTACCATCGGGAAGGAGTTTACGTTTATCGTCGCCCAGCCTATGCCCGCCAAAGCAAACAGTGCGTTAAGTATAAGCCCCGACGACGACGCCGTCATAAACGTTGCACCGAAAAACGCTACGGTCAGCATTATTACGCCCGCAAGTATGCTCTTTTTTCTGCCGATCTTCCTCGCAAGCATTCCGACGGGTATGTAGGATATTATCGCCGTGCCTTGCGCTATCAAAAGCGTGGTGTTGTAGTCCTTATGCAGGACGTTCGTCGCGTACAGGCTGTACTTTGAAGTTACCGCGTTATACGCGATAAACCAAAACGCCACCGAGCAAAGTATCAGTATTAAACTCTTGAACTCGCCTTTGGAAAGTTTCTTCGTTTCTCCGCTTTCGGTCTCTTTATCGTCTACGCCGTATTTCGCGGAGTCCTCTTCCATTTCTTTCGCCCATTTCGGCTCGTTGACTTTCCATATAAACACCGCGAGCGCGACCACCATCAACACGCACACCGCGCCGATAAAGCCCGTATAACTCATTATCTGGTTATACGACTTGCCCGTTCCGAAAACTATTCCGAGGACCAAAACGATCATTCCGCCTATCGTTCCCATAAGGTTTATTATCGCGTTGCCCTGCGAACGCAAAGGCTTTACCGTAACGTCCGGCATCAGCGCCACCGCGGGAGAACGGAATATCGCCATAGCAAGCAACGTCAGCAGTAACAACAGACTGAAGAATACGAACGGCAAGGGGTTTGACAGCGTCTGTTTCCAGGCATACACGCTCCTCGCCGGCGTTATCAGATTGCCGTAGGCGTTTTTCATTGCGGACTTTGACAGCAGTATTTTAGTTTCGCCCTTTTGATAGTAATACCCGTCGTCGCCGTGATATACGAGATAGTAATTCCCGTCCTCGTAAGCGTAATACGTTTCGGGGTTTTTGCGGTCGGCGTTGTAGTCTTTGTTTATCTCCGTAAACCACTTTTCCGCCTCCGACTTTTCTGTTTCGGTCAAGTCGGCGTAATTTTTGTTGAATACGACGTTCGCGGCGTAGTCTTTTACCGTGTAAGTTTTCGGAACGTCTTTATTGTATATGGAGTTATACTCCGCGTTCGCGATTTCGGAATCGGTAAAGAGTTCGGAATAAAACGACTGATCTTCGCTCGCTTTAAGCGAGGTCAGTTGCGCGTTGTCGGCAAAAGTCAACGAGAAAAAGCAAAGCGCCGCAACGAGCGTGCCTATTACGACGTAAGGCGTGCGCCGTCCGAATTTGGTATTCGTTTTATCCGAAAGCGTTCCGAAAAGCGGCAATAAAAACACCGCTATGACGTTGTCGAGGGACATAATTATTCCCGACAGCGTTTGATTGAGACCGAATTTGTTTACGAGCATCATCGGAACGATAGCGTCGTAGGCTTGCCAGAACGCGCAAATCAGAAAAAACGCAAATCCGACGAAAATAGTCTTTTTGTAGTTGAGTTTCATCTGTAATCCCCCTTGAACGGTTTAATACGCCGAGCCCAATCAATTCGCCTCGGCGTACAAGAGTCTGTGGCAACTCTCGCACTCGACTATCTCGCCCTTTTTAAGATTTTCGGCGTCCGCGATCGGCAGTTCGTTACCGCACCTGCCGCAATGCGCCGACTTCCCGGAAATGTCCGCCAAGTACACTATGGGGAACATCTTTTCCTGCCTATGGCGCTTATACGCCGACATGATCTCGGGATCGATTTTCTTTTCGATAGCGGCAAGTTTGGATTTAATTTCGCCGGTTTCGCCTTCTTTGGACGCTTTGAGTTCGGCGTACTTAGGCGCGAATTCCTTGTAGGCGGCGTTCGCCTTTTTCGTGTCCGCGCGAAGTTTTGCGAATTCTTCCAAAACCGCCTTTATCTCTTTCGATACCGATTCGATATTGTCCGAAAGATTCTTAACCTCTTCGCTGAGTTCGTGCGCTTTTTTCTTGATGTAGTTTATCTCGTCGAGGTCCTCGCAGGTTTCGACGACGTTTTCGTACTCGGCTTCGGTTTCTTTGAGTTGTTCGTATAGTTTAGCGAGCGAATTGAATTTCGCGGCAAGGTCTTTCGCTCGGGCATCAAGCCTCGCGATATTCTCGTTCGCGCTCTTTAAAACGCTCTGCGCCGCCGCCGCTTTTTTACGCTCTTCGCTTTGAGATAAAGACACCTCTATCTCGCGCAATTTGCCGTCCACTTCCTGATACTGTAAAAGTTCGTTTATCATTTCTGCCTCCTTTCGGTTACGCTAATACGGCGTTACCGAAGAATATTATTTTTTCATTTTTATTTTCTTTCGCGAAAGTCTCGCAAATCTTTTTCATGCCGTAGTTTTCGCTCGCGTAGTGCGTGAAATTCATTACCGCAAATCCCTTTTCCGTCGCCGCGAGAAGGTCGTGGTGCTTTATATCCGCCGAAACGATAAGATCCGCGCCGAAATCTTCCGCCGCCGCTATCGCCCCGTCGTCTAAGCCCGCGCCGCAAAACGACGCTATCTTGTTTATGTCTCGCTCCGCATTTCCGTATACTTCGAGCCGCTCGGTATTAAACTCGGCTTTATACCTCTCTTTAAGTTCGCCGAGTTTCGATTTTTTGATTGCAAACAGCCTGCCGTAACCGGTTTTTTTGCCGAAATCCTCCGCTATAAGTTGATTATCGCCGCCTAAGCCCTTGGCAAAGTAATAGTCCGTCCCGCGACACGCGCAGTCTAAATTAAGGTGCATCGACACGACGGTTATGCCTAAAGCGATACACTTGCCTATCGCGGAATTTGCGTCGACGCTTTTTATCGGCGAATAGATCGCGGGGTGATGAGTTACTATTAAATTGCAACCGTTTCGGTCGGCGAATTCAACGCCCGAAAGCGTTAAATCCAGCATAAAAGCCGCGCCTGTAAACTCCTTCTCGCCCGCATTTATTATTATTCCGCTGTTATCGTATAATCCGTCCTTTTTGCAAAGTTTTTCGGAAAGTTCTATCGGCGCATATTTTTGTATTTTATCGTAAAACTCGGTTATCGTCATTTATTATCTTATTTAACTCCGCAATCTTTTTCTCAATATCCGACTTTTCGTCGCCTTTCATATTCGCCGCCGCGTTTTCAAGCGCCGCGCGCTTTTTTATTACGCTCTCTTTAAAATCCGGATATAAATATCTTAAATTCTCTCTGCCGTACTCGTATTCCGCCTCGTCGTACAGATCCGCCTCGGGCGTTTTTTCCGCCACGATATAGTCGTAAAACTTGCCGTCCGATTTAAAAGTATAGTCTTTTATCAACTTATAGCCCGACTTTACCAAAGCCCTTCGCACTTTGTCCGAATTTTTCATAGGCTGCAGCGCTAAGATTTTCGGGAGGTTTTCGGCAGAGGAAATTATCTTCACGATCTCTTCCCCGCCCATGCCGGCGATCAGCGCCTCGTCTGCGTAAGGCACGCCGTTAAACCCGTCGGCGACTATAGCCGTATATCTTCCGCTATACTCTTTCGCCAAAAGGTCCTCCGCCTTTTTTAAAGATTTTGCGGAAATATCGGTAACGATGACGCGTTTGCATTTCCCGCCGTCCAACATCGCCTTGGCGATATAGCCGTGGTCGCAGCCTATATCCGCAAAGATTTCCGCGTCCTTAAGCCCGCCGATTATCTCTTTTAGCCTATCGCTTAATTTCGGCATTTTATTCCACGAAGTCTTTAAGGCGTTTGCACCTCGACGGGTGGCGAAGTTTTCTTATTGCTTTAGCCTCTATTTGTCTTATACGCTCACGCGTTACGTTGAACTCTTTCCCGACTTCTTCGAGCGTTCTCGGTCTGCCGTCGTCTATTCCGTAGCGCAGGCGCAAAACCTTTTCTTCGCGCGGGGTAAGAGTATCGAGTACGCCGATCAGTTGCTCTTTGAGCATTGAAAACGCGACTACGTCCGTCGGAGCGGCGGCTTGCTCGTCCTCGATAAAATCGCCCAAATGGCTGTCCTCTTCCTCGCCGATAGGCGTTTCGAGAGATACGGGGTCTTGAGCAATCTTTTGTATTTCCATTACTTTCGTCGGGGACAAACCCATTTCTTTCCCGATCTCTTCCGGGGTCGGTTCTCTGCCGAGTTCTTGAAGTAACGTTCTCGATACGCGCACGACTTTGTTTATAGTCTCTACCATATGCACGGGTATCCTTATAGTTCTCGCCTGGTCGGCTATCGCCCTCGTTATCGCTTGGCGTATCCACCAGGTCGCATAAGTCGAAAACTTAAAGCCCTTTTGATAATCGAACTTTTCGACCGCTTTCATAAGTCCCAAGTTTCCTTCCTGAATAAGATCGAGGAACTGCATGCCGCGACCGACGTAGCGTTTGGCGATAGACACCACGAGCCTTAAATTCGCTTCGGAAAGCCGCATTTTCGCGTCCTCATCGCCGTCGACCATCTTTTTGGCGAGTTCTATCTCGTCGTCGGCGGAAAGCAGCGGGACTTTGCCGATGTCTTTAAGATACATCTTGACCGGGTCGTCCATGCTTATTTCTTTGAGTAGTTGCTCGTAGAGTTCTTTGTCTTTCGCGTAGTCGTCCACGATTATTACGCCGTTGTCGTCGAGAGCCTTGTAAATCTCGTTGATCTGCTCGGGATCGGCGTCGACTTTTTCAAGACGGTCGCAAAGTGCGTCGGAGCCTATCGAGCCTTTGCCCTTATACTCTTCGACGAGCGAATTTATCAGTTCTTTTAATTGTTCTTCGGTAATAGACATAATTTATCCTCCGTTCTATCTCCTCATTTTTATCGTAAGCGCCGCTATCATACCGGCGATCTCTTTTCGTTTTTCGGTGTCCGTTTCAGCCTTGTAAAGTTCGTTTAAAGCCTGAAGTTCGACGGTTAGTTTGTCGCTGTTTAAAAGCGCCACGCAGTCGCTGTAATACTTCTTCTCGGCGGCGCTGCCGAACACGTTATCCCCCGCCGAAAGCACCGCGTTGTACTCGGTAAGGTCCTCGCCCGCTATCATCTCGGATATCGTCGCGGGGAAAATCGGCTTGTCCTCTTCTTTAAGTCTCGCTATCGCCTCCGCTATCTTCTCGCGGCTCGGCGACGAATAATCCACCGAATACACGTCGAAGTCTTTAGCGTAACTCTTGCCGAATATGCTCGCGCACAGCACGAATCTCTCCGCGTTTGCCGCGTTGCCGTCCGAATTCTTTTGAGTTTGGATTACCGGCTCTACGGGGGGCGCTCCGCCGTTCTGTCTTTCCGCGTCTCGCTTTAGCGATTCGTAAGTCGTTCCCGTCTCTTGCCCTATCTTTCGCAATAGTTCCTCGCGCTCGCTTTCCAAGTCGCACTCGGATATAACTTTTATGCACTCGGTTATATACTTCCGCTTTTCGGATACGTCGCTTAAATCGTAGTTCTTCTTTAAATTTATCAGTTTAAAGTCCACGAGAGGAACGCTTTCGCTAAGCAGCGCCGCGTAAGCCTCCGCTCCGCGTTTTTTTATGACGTCGTCCGGGTCAAGCCCGTCCGGAAGTATTACGATTTTAACGTTCAAGCCCTCGTTTTTAAGAATCTCAAGTCCGCGTATAGTCGCTTTTTGCCCCGCTCCGTCGCCGTCGTAACTTATTATCACGGTGTCCGTATA
>CAMOXE010000118.1 GCA_946628865.1 uncultured Clostridia bacterium
GTTCGTCGTTTCTTCCGCCGTCGTGGTTTCATCGCTACCCGACCCGTTCGTCGTTTCTTCCGCCGTCGTGGTTTCGGCACCACCCGACCCGTTCGTCGTTTCTTCCGCCGTCGTGGTTTCATCGCTACCCGACCCGTTCGTCGTTTCTTCTGCCGACGTGGTTTCATCGCTACCCGACCCGTTCGTCAGTACATTTGCGGTAGTCGTTTCGCCGGTAGGAGTTTGAACGGTCAAAGCGTCTGCGGAAACGCTTTCATTAGTATTTTCTGCGTTTTCCTTTGAGGTTGCGCCGATAGACGCTGCCGCGGTTTCTTCGTCCGAGAATACGTCATCCGCGTAGTCGTCTCCGGGTGTCGACGAAACGCCGACGCTTTCTCTTTCCGATTCGGTTTTATTTTCCGACTTGGGGCTTGCAAAAATAACCGCTAATGCGACCGCAATTACTACGATAGCCGAAAAACTTATCGTAAGTATTGTTTTCATAATAAATATTATACTACATGCGCATTAAATTGTCAAACGTAAATGGTCTGACCGACGTACAATACGTCGGTTTTGTTTTTTAATAAAATTACGTCTTGACCGACTCTGAATTTTTCGGATATTGCTTCAATGGTATCGCCCGGTTTAACCGTATATTTTTCGCCTTCGATTTTTTCAACGTAAATAAGTTCGCCCGGAATAGGCTCTGCCGATAATGAATTGAAAAATATTATCGCCGCCGGAGTGGTATGAAATTTCTCCGATAGAAAAAAAATCGTATCTCCCTCTTCGGTTCTGTAAATAAAACCGTTTTCAAAATCGCTTAAATCATACAATTTATTCATAGTTAAATTATATTAGTAATAAACTTTAAATATAACAATAAAACGTATTACAGCGAGGTGAACGGAGATTAAAACTCTATATAAAACGGTAGCGATGGTTACCGCATTTTCCGTAGCGGAAAGATTTTTAGGCTTTTTGTACAGGATTTTTTTATCGAGGACTCTCGGCGCGGAGGGATTGGGAATTTATCAGATCGCCATTTCGGTTTTGGGACTGTTTATGACGATGACCTCTTCGGGAATACCGATTACGGTTTCAAGGATTCTCACAAAAAACAAATCGGAAAATCGCCGCGAAAAAGACGCGGCGACGGTTACCGCGGGAATACTTTCGGCAATAGCGTTATGCGTGCCGATAACTATTGCGGCAATAGTAAATTCCGACGCTTTCGGGTTTTTGTTTTCAGACGCGCGTTGTAACGCGGCGCTCATGATAATGATACCGGGACTTATTTTTACTTCGGTTTATGCGGTTATACGCGGCTCGTTCTGGGGCAACACGCAATTTTTAAGTTACAGTTTAATAGAATTTGCCGAAGAGGCGGTAATGATGATTGCGGGCGTAATACTCGTAAATCACGCGGCGGACTATTTTGACGGAGCAAAAAAGGCAAGCGTTGCGGTCCTTATATCTTACCTGTTCTCGTTTACGGTGTCTATAAGCGTGTATTTTGCGCGCGGCGGCAGATTAAAAGTGAATAAATCGGCGTTTAAACCGCTCGTGGTTTCGTCGACGCCGATAACCGTAATGCGTACTTGCACTTCGCTTATCGGCACCGCGGTTTCACTTATCCTGCCCGCGAGAATAGTATATTACGGCGCGACTTCTTCGGTCGCAATGGCGGTATTCTGAAAAGTTTTCGGTATGGCTTTGCCGCTTATTTCCATGCCCTCGTCGCTTATAGGCTCGCTCGCCTTAGTACTGGTACCGGAAGTTTCAAACAACTACTATTCGGGAAAATTTCTCACTTTAAAGGGCAATATCGAAAAAGCGGTTAAATTTTCATGCCTCGTAGCCTGCATGATTATGCCGTTATTTCTCGCGCTCGGCAAAGACATAGGTGTAATTCTATATCACGACGAAACTGCGGGAGACTACATAATAAAAGCGGCAATAGTAATGCTGCCGCTTTCACTCTCGCTGATAAGCACGAGCGTTTTAAATTCGTTAAACAGAGAAAGGCAGACGCTTTTGAGTTTCCTGCTCGGCGCGTCCGCACTCTTGATTTGTATATACTTTCTGCCGAAATTTATGGGAGTAACGTCCCTTATACTCGGTTTGGTACTCAATTACGGGATAAGCGCGGGTATCAACTTAGCGCTCTTACACAACGCGATTCCCACTCGCCCGAATTACGCCGCATATATCTTAAAATCCTTCCTCGTAGCGTTGCCGTCGGCGCTTTTCGGGGTTCACTTAAGAGCAGCACTTCTTAAAATTATTTCTCCGCTGTTTACGGTTGCCGTATGTTCTATAGCCGTGATATGTTTTCAAATCGCCGCGCTATACGTTTTGGGGCTGATCGATTTTCAGCGAAAAGCGTCCTTTAAAAACGAGCGTAAAAATCCGGGTAAAATCGCAAAAAGCAACGCGTAATTAAAGACGTTGTTAAGAATTTGTCCCTTGAAAATCAACCTATAGGCGAGATAAGCAAAGAAAGAAACGTTTCCGCCGAAATTATCGTCGACGTATGCCATTACCGCCTTTGAAAAGCCCATTGCGCGATTATAGAGATAAAACCCGAGACTGTTAATTAAAACCGTGCATATTAAAAACGTCGCCAAACAGGAAACGGCAAGTTTCAGATACGGAAACGCCGCGCCGCCGCGCTTTACAAAAGAAAAAATCGCACCCGCAATCAGGGCGACAACAGCGGTCGAAAGCCCTACCCAAAACATATACATGCCGCCCGAGTTTATCAGCCAACCCAAAAGGTCGCCTAAGAACGCGGCTACAAAACCTAAACCTCCGCCCAACACTATGCAGCAAAGCATAGAATCGAAAATCGTAATCGAAAATTGA
>CAMOXE010000119.1 GCA_946628865.1 uncultured Clostridia bacterium
GATATAAAATTTTACCGAACGTTTTCGGCAGTTTTCGTCATTATGCAGTCCACGCCGAGATTTTAAGGCGTTTTTTCGCTTTTTTACAATCTTGCCAACTTAGAGAGGATTAAATCACGCCGTATAAAATTTTACCGAACGTTTTCGGCAGTTTTCGTCATTATGCAGTCCACGCCGAGATTTTTAAGGCGTTTTTTCGCCTTTTTACAATCTTTTGCGGAAAGAAACAGCGAATACACGCTCGCGCCGCTACCCGTCATTGCGGTTGCGGGCGAGAGTTTTCTCATTAGCGTATACGCCCTTTCGACTTCCGGATTGATGGTTTTCGCCGCGATATACAGCGCGTTTATCGCGTTTTTGCCTATTTCGGTCAAGTCTCTTTTATAAAGAGCGTTTATCATGGCGGCGACGTCTGCGGGCGGAGTTTTTTCAAGTTCGTCGTAAAGTTTATAGCATTTACCCGTATCGACGCCCGCGTCCGAAACCGAAAGCAAGACGTAATACGTCGGAATCGGCGGCAGATACTGAAGATCTCCGCCCTTCCCGCGCATTATCGCAAAAGAGCCGCGAAGTTGGAACGCCGTGTCGCTGCCGACCTTTTCCGCAATCGGCTTTAAGTCCGCATTTACGCCGTAAAGCCTCTTCATAGCGGCGATTGCCCCCGCGGCGTCGGCGGAACTACCGCCCAAGCCCCCGCCGATAGGTATGCGCTTAGTTATTTTCACGTCCGCGCCCGTGGTTTTAAACTCTTCCATAAACAGTTTAATCGACTTATAGGCGTTGTTTTGCTCTATCGGCATATTTTTAAGCGCGCCGCTCGTCTTTAAAGTTATTTTATCGTCATTGCGCTTTTTTATTTTGACGGTATCGCAAAGGGCGACTTTGACCACGACCGATTCGAGGTCGTGGTAGCCGCCGTTTAAGCCCGTGATATTAAGGCATAAATTCAATTTTGCATGCGCGTTTACTTTTATCATATGTACCCCGTATCTTTCAGGTTTTCTGTCTGTAAATAATTATTCTGTCTTTCGCGCCGAGCGGGAAGGTAAGTTCGGGATTTAAGCGTTTTATATCCTCTTCGCTCTCGCCTAAATTTTTGGCGATCTCCCACGCGTCCTCGCCCTCGCCGGGTATATACACGGTGAGCGTCGCCGACGAGATTTCTCTCGGTTCGCCCTCGGTTATTTCGGTTATTATGGGCAGTTCTTCGACTTCAAACGCTCTGTACGCCGCCTTTACAGTGAACTCGAATTCTATACCGCCGTTTCTTATCCTAGCGGAGAAATCGGTCAGTTTTACGGATACTATCGAGATCTCTCCCGCAGCCTCCGTTTCGATATCGAAAGGCGCTTCGCTCGCCGTCGAGGTTATGCCGTTGTCGGAGTTCTGGAAAACGACGTCCGCGGCGACCGTTCCGACGATTTTTATCTTGCCGCCCTCCGCCGCGGCGGATATAAGCGATAAACGCTCGCCTATCGCGGCTATCATCTTCCCGCCGTCAGCCACCGTGCCGTCGGAGACGGCTATTACCTTTTCGCTAAAGACGTATTGTCCTAAAAATTTCGGAATATCCGCTTTTTCGCGCTTTAATTTCAAAAACTCGGTCTTGCTGTACGCGTCTGAAACGAGCGGCACGGATACGCTTTCCACAGCCTCGCCGGAAAAGCCGAGCGTTATTTTTATCGACACGCCGCTCTTCGCCTTTGCCTCGTCCGCCGAGACCTTTACCGCCACGCGCTTTATTTCGACCGTCCCGAGCGCACGCATATCGGGCAGAGCGCCGACGTTTTCAAGTTCGTATCTGAACGGTATCGTCCTCTTTTCTTTTATAATTCCGCCGCCGTCCGAAAGCGGTAAAAAGCCGAGCGAAATATACGCTTCGCCGTCGAACGCCACCGCGGATATACCGCAGGTCAGTTCGTTTAAAACCGCGGTTTCGCTGTGAGTCAACACTTCGGAAACGGCGTAACCGAGTTCAAATTCGTCCTCTATATCGAGCGTTCCTTCGCTCACGCCCGTATACGAATCTACGTCCTTGGAAAACTCCTTTACGAAAAAGCCTTCGCCGCCGGATAAAGCGGTTTTGTTGTCGGTCTTTTCCGCCTCGCCTTTAAATACGACGTTGGCTTTAAAAGTATATCCGTCCGCCGACGCGACCGCGCGGGCGTCCTCCGCCCTCGCGCTTACCGAGGCGTTCCCGAGCGGAATCTTTGCCGACACCTCCGCCAACGCCTCGGATTTCTTATATCCGTCCTCAGTCAGATACACGAAACGAAACGCCACTTTCGCGCTTACCGCCGTTTCGTTTTCGCCCTTTTCTTTAGATACTATATAAGCCTCGGCGTATACCGATATCGGCTTTTTCGCCTCGAACGAAAGCGGCGACGACACTTCAACCGATTGCTTAACTTCCGCGCTCACCTTTTTCACGCGCATAACGGAATTGAATTCGGGTTGCATAATTTACCTCCTGTTTTCTGTAAAAATATATGCAGCCCGAATTATTTTTATTACTTCTTTATCCAAACGCCTGGATTTAAGGTGAGAAGTAACGGGTAAATCTCAAGCCTGCCGAGCAGCATAGAGAGCGATAAGACCATCTTTGAAAACACGGAATAGTTCGCAAAAGTTCCGCCGCCCGCTATATTGTCGTATAAAGGACCTATATTGTTAAAACAAGACGCGGCAGCCGTAAAATTAGCCTCAAACGAAAAAGCGCGTTCAAAAGACAACAACAGAACTATGACTATAAACGAAACCGTATACACGGCGAGATAATTGCCTACGCCGCCGAGCGTCGCCTCGTCCACTCTCTTATCCTCGAACTTGACTATAGACGCGGTACGAGGATGGAGCGAGCGACGGAATTCGTTGCCGAGTTTTTTAAGTAAAATTATAACTCTCGAAACCTTAAACCCGCCCGCGGTAGAGCCTGCGCAACTGCCTATAAACATCAAAAGTATAAGCACGGCTTTCGCTATGGGTGCGTTCCAGAGCGTAAAGTCCGCGGTGGTATAGCCCGTCGTGGTCATAATGGAAGAAGTCTGGAAAACCGCGAGGCGCAAAGCGTCTGAAAAGTTTTCGTAAAGCGGGTAAATACCGTATAGCACGAGCGCGGCGGAGATAACGAAGAGCGCGAGATAAAATCTGAGTTCTCCGCTTTTAAACGCAGTCTTGTATTTCCTTATCAATATTAAATAATACAAGTTGAAGTTTACGCCGAAAAGGAGCATAAACACCGCTATAACCCACTGAATATAGTGATTATAACCGGCTATACTGTCATTGTTTATACTGAACCCGCCCGTTCCCGCCGTGCCGAAAGCGTGTATAACGCTGTCGTAGAGCGGCATTCCGCCTAAAAGCAGAAATATTATAAGCAACGCCGTCAGTCCTATATATATTATGTATAGTATCTTCGCGGTGTCCCTCGCGCGCGGAACGAGTTTGTCGACGATAGGTCCCGGCATTTCGGCGCGGAGGATATTCATAGACCTGTCGGGCGAGCGCGAAAGGATAGCCATAACGAACACCAAAACGCCCATGCCGCCTATCCAATGAGTGAAACTGCGCCAGAACAGCACGCCCCTGCCAAGACTTTCTATATCGCGTAATATGGTAGCGCCTGTCGTCGTAAATCCGCTTACAGTCTCGAAAAGAGCGTCGGTATACGACGGAATATCCCCGCTTAAAACGAAGGGCAGCGCGCCTATAAGCGAAACCGCTATCCAGCAAAGAGAAACGATGATAAGCCCCTCTTTAGCGTATATACGGCGGTCGCGTTTTTTCATAAAAAGAACGAGCGCTCCGCCGATGCTCGCGGCGATCGCCGCCGATACGGCGAAACAGAGAAGGGAAAACCATTCGAGATATACGGCGCATACCGCCATGGGCAAGATAAGGAGCATCGCCTCGATTATAAGCACCTGCCCGACGGTATATAGTATCATTTTGTAATTCATACGCGTTCCTCGATTATGTCGGCGAGGTCGTACACTTTCTCGCCGGCGGCTACGACTATTACCTTGTCGCCGGATCGTATCACGTCGTCGCCGGACGGAATTATCGTTTCAGTTCCGCGGACTATGCCCGCAAGCAACGTGTCCTTTCTGAATTTCACGTCTTTTAAAGGCACGTCGACGTACTCGAAGTCCTGCAGGATATTGAATTCGAGCGCCTCGGCGTCGCCGTTCATTATGCGATACAAGGTCTCGACCGTGCTGCCCTCCGAGTTTTCGAGCGCCCGCGCGTACTGCACCATGGCGTCGGCGACTATCTTTTTCGGCGAAACTATGCTGTCAAGCCCGAGTTTTTCGGCTATCGAATAGAGTTCTTCGCCGTTGACTTTGGAAACCACTTTATGCACGTTTTGGGATATAGCATAGAAAGATATTAAAATATTTTCTTCGTCCTTACCCGTAAGCGCAACGAAAGCGTCGCTGCCGGATATTCCCTCTTCCTGTAAAATCTCCTGGTCTATGCCGTTGCCGTGGATAACCGTTACCTCCGGCAATTCTTCCAAAAACTCTTCGCAGCGTTTTCGGTCCTGTTCGATTATCTTTACGGATATTCTGCTTTCGGTTAAAAGTTTAGCCAGATAGTAAGACGTCTTGCCTCCGCCGGTTATTATGACGTTTCTTATAGGTTTATTTATAACGCCGAGGGCTTTCAAAATCTTCTGGGTATCTCTGCCGGAGGCGATAACGCCTATTCTGTCGCCGCTTTTTAAGCGGAAATTACCTTGCGGAATATAAAATTTGTCGTCGCGGCTGACGGCGCAAACGAGAAATTTTTCCTTGACCTTTTTTCTCAGTTCTATGAGCGAAACTCCGTCTAAGGGACTGTCCTCTCTCAAAATCAAGCCGAGCATCTCGAAACGGTGGCGACTGAACATCTCAACGCTCGTCGCCGACGGAGTCTTTAAAACATTATAGATCGCCGTAGCCGTCATATACTCCGGGTTTATCGCGAGCGATAAATCTATCTGCGTTTTTATAAAGTTAAGGCTCTCGCCGTTGTTGTTTTCGGTGTCTCGTATTCTCGCGACGGTATGCTTGGCGCCCATCTTCTTCGCGGCAAAACACGAGAGCATATTTATCTCGTCAAAGTTCGTCACCGCGATAAATAAATCCGCGTTCTTTACGCCCGCCTCGCCGAGTTTTATATAATCCGTAGCGTTGCCGCACACGCCCATTACGTCGTATATGCCGACCACTTCTTCAACGACCTTTCCGTCGTTATCCATCGCGACGAGATTATGTTTTTCTTCGGACAAAGACGAAAGTATCTTTCTGCCTATCTTGCCGCATCCCACAACCACTATGTTCATAAAAGTTTACCTCTTACAATAGACCGATTATTTTGACGATATATATCCCGAGCGGAAACGCCGCGAAAAACAGCGCCGCCCCCGCCGCGACGGCATACGCCGCGACGCCTATCGCCTTTTCGAGTTTTGAATAAATTTCTTTGCGCCTTAAAACGATTATAGCCGCCGCCGAAACAAATCCGAAAATAAGACCTGCGGCGATATACTTAAAGTACGGCGAAACGTACTTTATCTTCACTTCGTTTTCGCCCTCGACAAGCGGAATCACGATGAAATCCGCAAAATTTTCTTCGGGTTTTACGTCTTTTCCGTTTACCGTGATTTTATAGCCTTCTATATCCGCGAAACCGAGATAGAGTTTCTCGCCCCTTTCGGCGATTATTTTATCCGGAATTATTATCTCGTTCCGTCCGAGGTCGTAATTTACGGCTTTGGCTTTCAGTTTATCGCGCAAGAGTTCTATTTTCGATCGCGTTATCGCCGCGACGTGAAAATGCGCCTCTACGTCTTTCGCGCTCAGCGCCGAGAGTTCGGAAGTCAAAGTCACGCTGCGCGTTCCGCCGCTTTCCAGATATTGATACGCGCCATACTCGGGTATCGGATTTTTCGAGTTTAAAAACTTGACGCGCATTTCGCTCGGGAAATCGTTATACTGCCAATACTCCGAATTTGCGGGAATGGTATACGTTACTTTGACGTTGCCCTCATCTTCGGTAAATTTAAGCGGCAATTCTTCCAAGCCCCTTTCGCCGCCGGAGAGATATTCGTATATCTTTTCTATCTTCTCGACCGGGTTTAAGTCCCCGTCCTCGCCCGTTTCGCCCGTTATCAGCGCGGCGACGGGAAAGGCGAGAGTGTTTCTGTAAACCGTGTACGGACCGACGGTTATATCCGTTTCTGTCAAGACGCTCGAAATCGCGTTTGATTTATCCGCTTTTTTATAAACGACGTAGTCGTAACCCAAAAGCGCGTCGGACAGCACCCCGCCGCCGTTAGACCTCGAACTGTTCGTGCCGTTGCCGCGATACTTAAACAGTGCGGGAAGATACAGGTTTTTCTCGTCCGCCATCGAACTGAACAGTCCGCAGGCGTAATACCTCGCCATTATCGGCGAATTTGCGGAAACGTAATAATCGTAACTCTTTATCCTGGCGTATTTATCGCCGTACCTTTCGGTTATTTCGGAGTTTATTTCGGCGTAGCGCTTTATATTTTCGTAACTTCCGCCCTGTCTGTCGCCTTTAACCAGCGCCGCGACGTTAAAAGAGGAGCAGGCAATAGCGACCACACACGCCACCGCCGCCCCGCCGCGGATATTTATCAGTCTGAACTTAAACAGCAGTGTGACCGCGGTAAAGACGACGACCGTTATTCCGAATAATATCGCCGTTCCTTCCAAGCCGCCCTCAGAGTGCGCAAACGCCGGGAAATACGAAGCGAACGCCTTATTCTCTTCAAATTTTCCGTTTAAAATATAGTTGAATAGCCTTGCGAGCGAAAGCGCCGCTACGCCTGAAAGCAAAATACATATCGCCGTAAATATGCCCGTCTTTACGGACTTTACGCTTTCCCTCGGCGCTTTGAAAATCTCGTTCGTCTCTCTTGCCGCCGTAACGAAAAACAGTATCCCCGTCAAAAACCCGAAACGGAGCGCGTAACTGTTATACGAGCCGAAATTCAGCAAAAGCATGCTTTCGTCAATGACGCACGGAAACAGCGAAACGCATACGGCAACGAACAAAAACAAAGTCGTCTTGTCTTTTTTCAGCCCCCGCGCAAAATGCTTTATCGACAGAAAGATAAACGCGCCGTCGACTAAAATATAAGTAAATTTTCTGTAAAGGTGTTCGTAATCGATTATTTTTACGTCAAACACTTTGTCGAACATCCCAGTGTTTCTGCCCGCTTTCAAATATGCGTAAAGTGACGGAACGAGCAGCGGCAAAGCCGTTGCTATCGCCAAAGCGAACGCCATGGCGAGTTCGGCGGCTTTTTTCGTCTTTTCGCCACTTTTAACGCAAATCAGTATATACAGAATACAAATCGGGAAAATCAAAAAGAACGAAAAACACGTTATCGAAAAGCAAGTGTATATGCAAAGCGCCAACGATACCGCGAGCGTCTTTATACCCTTGCCTTCGGCGAATTTTATAAATCCGTCAACCAGAATAGGCATATAGATCATCAGATCCACCCAATTCATATAGGTGTTTGAAACGTAGAAGTATCCGCCGAGGGCGTATAAAACTCCGAACGCCGAAACCACATATTCGGGTACGTTTTTGAAACGCTTTTTTATAAGCCAAGCGGAAGTTATCGCCGAACATACCGCCTTTAGCGGCAATACGAAACTTACCATTTTAAGCGAGCCGTATCTCCCCGCCACAAGGAACAAAAACGTGAACGGACTTACGCTTGAAAAAGCGAGTATTCCGAAAACGTCCATACCCCGCCCGACGTAAAAAGTATGGAAAAGCCCGCTCGTGCCGTCGAGTACCGAAAAATAGTGTTCGAGATACGGACAGACCTGCGCAAGTTGGTCGTAACTTGCCATTACCGCGCTGCCGAACGGAAATATATCGAAAAGCGCCTGCGAAACGGCGAAAAATATGATTATTATCGCCGCCGCGGCAAAATACGAGTAATTCTTTCGTAAAAATATTAAAGTTTTACTCTTCTTCAAATCCATTACACGTTAAATCTGAAAAGCACCACGTCGCCGTCGCGCATGACGTAGTCTTTACCCTCGGATCTCACTTTCCCGAGTTCTTTGGCTTTGGTGTAGTTTCCGCACTCTATTAAAAGTTGCCAATCTATACACTCTGCCCTTATAAATCCCTTTTCAAAATCGCTGTGGATCTTCCCCGCCGCTTGCGGCGCTTTCGTTCCCTCTTTTATCGTCCAAGCCCTCGTCTCAGGCTCGCCGGACGTAAGAAAACTTATAAGCCCCAAAAGTTTATACGACGCTTTTACCAAACGATCGAGACCGCTCTCTTTTACGCCGAGTTCTTCCAAAAACATCTCCGCGTCCTCTTTGGGAAGTTCGGATATTTCTTCCTCGGTTTTCGCGGAAATAACCAGCGTTTCGCTCCCCTCTTCCTCCGCATATTTTTTGACTTTTGCGGCAAGCGGAATTTCCTCTATCGCCTTACCCATATCCTCTTCGGACACGTTTGCGGCGTAAATTACGGGTTTTGTAGTAAGCAAGAACAGTCCGTCGACGTATTTTTGCTCTTCTTCGCTAAGTTCCATGCCGCGCACCGGCTTTTCCTCTTCGAGCCTGTCGAGAACGCGGCGCAATAAATCCGCCTCGACCTTGTACTTTTTGTCCCCCGACTTTATCATACCGAACGCCTTATCGTAGCGCTTTTGCACGGATTCCATATCCGCGAGAATCAGTTCGAGGTTGATTATGGATATATCGCGAAGAGGATCGACCGTCTCTTCGACGTGAGTGACGTTGTCGTCTATAAAGCACCTTACGACGTGGACGATAGCGTCAACTTCGCGTATGTGCGAAAGAAATTTATTTCCGAGCCCCTCGCCTTTCGACGCGCCCTTGACAAGCCCCGCAATGTCGACGAATTCGATTACGGCGGGCGTTACTTTTTTGCTTTGATACAGCGCCGCGAGTTTTTCAAGCCTCTCGTCCGGCACCGCAACCACGCCGACGTTAGGCTCTATCGTGCAGAACGGAAAGTTCGCCGCCTGCGCTCCCGCGTGCATTATTGAGTTAAATAAAGTGGACTTGCCTACGTTCGGAAGTCCTACCACTCCGAGTTTCATATATTCTCCTTGCATTATTTAATCGGTCGGTTATATCCGCCGCCCGTATTATATCGTTTATATTATATAATATTTTAAAAAAATGTACAATCTTTTGTTGCGGTATTTTTGCGTTTGTGGTAAAATTTAATATAATCAACGAAAAAACGGTGCTTTTATGAATTACAGAAATTATATTGCCGAAAAACTTAAACTCGACGGACTGACTGAAGAAGAAGTTTCCGCCCTCATACTCACTCCGCCCGAAAAGGAGATGGGAGATTACGCCCTGCCGTGCTTTAAACTCGCGAAAATCCTGCGGAAATCCCCGAATCTGATTGCGGAAGAACTCGCGAAAGCCTACCCCGCGGACGAAGTGGTCGTATCCGCGACCGCTTTGAACGGATATCTCAATTTTAAAGTCAACCGCGCCGCGCTCGCGAAAGAGACGCTTGAAAGTATTTTCGCCGCGGGCGAAAAATACGGAAGTTCGGATATAGGCGAAGGCAAGACCGTTTGCATAGATTATTCGTCCATAAACATAGCGAAACCTTTCCATATAGGTCATCTCTCCACTACCGTGATAGGCGGAGCGCTTTATAGAATTTTCAAGTTTTTAGGTTATAACGCCGTCGGCATAAACCACCTCGGAGACTACGGAACTCAATTCGGAAAACTCATCTACGCCTACAAAAAATGGGGCGACGAAGAGCGCGTCAAAGAGAACGGAATAAGGGAATTAACCGCGCTATACGTTCGTTATCACGCCGAAGCGGAGAAAAATCCCGCTATGGACGACGAGGCGAGACATTACTTTAAACTTATCGAGGACGGCGATAAAGAGTGCAACGATCTGTTCAACTTTTTCAAGAGCCTGACGATAAAGGAAGTCGAAAAGATTTACGACGAACTCGGCGTTTCGTTCGATTCTTACGCGGGCGAAAGTTTTTATAACGACAAGATGCAGCCGATCATCGACGAACTCGAAGAAAAAGGGCTTTTGGTCGAGAGCGAGGGCGCGAAAATAGTGGATTTGTCGGATTACGGCATGCCGCCGTGTCTGATACTCCGCTCGGACGGCGCGTCACTTTACGCGACGCGAGACCTTGCCGCGGCGTGCTACAGAAAAGCGACCTATAACTTCGATAAGTGCCTTTACGTCGTCGCCTACCAGCAAGATCTGCACTTTAAACAGATATTCAAAGTTTTGGAACTTATGGGCAAAACTTGGGCAAAAGACCTCGTCCACGTCTCCTACGGCATGGTGAGTTTACTTGACGAGAACGGCAATCAAGTGGCGATGAGTACGAGAAACGGCACGGTCGTGCTTTTGGACGACGTTTTAAAGCGTTGTCACGAAAAGTGTCTTAAGATAATCGAGGAAAAAAATCCGAATCTCGAAGATAAAGAAACGGTTGCGAAAATAGTGGGAACGGGCGCCGTTATATTCGGCGCGCTCTCTAACAGCAAGATAAAAGACGTCGCGTTTTCATACGATAAAATCCTCAACTTCGACGGCGAGACCGGACCTTACGTCCAGTACACCGCCGCGAGAATGAAGAGCGTTTTAAGAAAGGCAAACGGCTTTAAACCGAACTTCGATTACGCTATGAACGACGAAGAATACGAACTTATAGCCAAACTTTCGGAGTTTCCGGACGTAGTTAAAGCCTCTGCGGAAAAACTCGAGCCGTTCTTTATAACGCGCTATGCGATAGAGGTCGCGTCGCTATATAACAAGTTCTATTTCGACTGCAAGATAATAGGCGCGGACGGCGGAGCGGAGAACTTCCGCCTCGCTTTGACTTCCGCCGCGCTTACCGTCGTTACGAACGCTCTTTCACTTCTCGGCATAAAAATTCCCGAGCGCATGTGATATTTTCGTAAAAACCGTTGACAAAAACACGATTATATATTAAAATATAGTATCATAAGTATTTAGGAGAAAAATTATGTTGAAAAAACTCATAGGCTTAATGCTTGCGATAGTCCTTTCTTTCTCGCTCGTGATAGGCGCGGCGGCTTGTACGAAAGACGGCAAAAAAGCGGAAGTCGACACCGAAACGGTCGACGTCAGCGACAGCGGAACGGAAAGCATTGACGAACCGAAAGGTCCGGAAGATCCCGAAGATCCGGAAGATCCGGAAGACCCGGAAGACCCCGAGACCCGCGAATATATGACTATTCCCGAATTCGCAGCCTCCACGGAGAACATGGGCAAATTCGAAAAAATTCTTGCGTTTGCGGGATATATCGCGTCCGTAAAAGACGTACCCGTAGTAAACCTTTTGGAGTTTGACGAGCAACTCGACACCCTGATCAAATCCGTAGAGTTCGTTCGCGAATACCTTGTGAATAAGGAGTTTACACCGATCGAACTTATCAATTTGGCGTTGCCGTTTATCGGCATAGACGGCGCAACTTCGGTCAAAGCGCTTTGCGGCAAATTAGAAGAAACACTTCCGTACGAAGAACTTGTTGCGCGTGTTGAAGAGGCGTTCGCAAACGAAAAGATAGCAACGGAATACGTTGAAAAATGCTTTGACGTAATAGACGGAAAGACGGAGCTCGACTTCGACGCGATAAAGGGCGAGGTAAGCGATCTTATCGACAAGGCGCTGGAAAACGTGGACGACGAATACATCTATTTAATAGGTCAACTCGTCGAAATCGATATTAAAGACAAAACCGAACTCAAAGACTTCGTTCTTGCGTTCATAACCGCCGAAAAAGCGGAAGATTTATTCGATTATATCAAAAACGAAGAAGTATACGCACAACTGAAAACCGAATATGAAACCGCGAAAGAAGAGTTGGCGGAAATAGAAAAGCAAATAGAGGATCTTAAATCAATCGAAAACGGTTATTACGGTTTGGCGGTAAAGTTTTTCGGACAGGAAGATAACAAAATACTCATAACCGACGACATGTTCGTGGGCATATCGGGCGTTTTGACGATGGCGAAATATATCACTTTTGGAACCGTAGCGCAAATGCTCGACTTCTTTACCGAAAGCATGAATTACGACGATTATCCCACTGACGAGAATTATCCGGAATATATAGAAGATACGGAAGAAGAAAACGATAACCTTCCGCTCGAAGACTTACCGCTCTGAGCGGGAACGGCGGCTTAGGCAAATGATAGAACTGATTGAGCAACACCCGATAATATTCATCCTTGCGGCGGCGATACTCGTCGCGATCGCGGCGGCTATAATAATCGTCGCGATAAGGATAAATAAGAACTCAAGCGGCGGTTACGGCGATAAAGATATTTTTCTAAACGCCCCCGCGGTAAAAATCGAGGATAAACCGAAAGAAGAGGAAAAGCCTCGGGAAAAAGAGGCTGACTTTGCCTGGCTGAAAAAATAACGCGCGGCGCGTTCGCTTTTTGCGAACGCGCCTTATAAGTACTTATATTAGTTATAAGTGATATAAGATTTTCTTTAGTGTAAATACCCCGCGCTAAGTTGACGGGGTATTTTCTATGTGGTATAATTATCAGTGGTAATAAGGAGCATTATGAAAAAATTACTGATAGGAAACGAGGCGGTAAGCCGCGGGCTTTACGAGGGCGGAATAGAACTCGTATCGAGTTATCCCGGCACGCCGTCGACTGAAATTACTGAATTTTTGGCGAAATACGACGACATTCACAGCGAGTGGGCGCCGAACGAAAAAGTGGCGCTCGAAGTTGTGTTCGGCGCGTCGCTTTCGGGGGTAAGAGCCGCGTGCGCGATGAAACACGTCGGTTTAAACGTTGCGGCAGACCCGCTGTTTACCCTATCGTATACCGGCGTTACGGGCGGAATAGTCGTATGCGTGGCGGACGATCCCGCGGCGCACTCTTCGCAAAACGAACAAGATTCGAGGCACTACGCCATCGGGGCAAAACTCCCCATGCTCGAGCCGTCGGATTCTGCTGAAGCATACGAATTTTCGAAGTCCGCGTTTGAACTTTCCGAAAAATTCGATACGCCGGTACTTCTTCGCATGTGTACGAGAGTCGCGCACAGTCAATCGATCGTAGACGTCGGCGAAAGGCAAGCATCCGAAAGAATACCCTATGAAAAAAACGCGGCGAAATACGTCATGATGCCGGCTAACGCCAAAAAGCGGCACGTCGCGGTCGAAGAGCGCATGAAAGCCTTGAAGGAGTTCGCGGAAAACTGCCCTTACAACAAAGCGGAATATGCGGATAGCGATATAGGCGTCATCACTTCGGGAACTTCTTACGAATACATCAAAGAAGTGTTCGGGGATACGATAAGCATACTTAAAATCGGCATGCCCAATCCCCTGCCGGACAAACTCATTATCGATTTTGCCGCAAAGGTCAAAAAACTCTACGTCATCGAAGAACTCGACCCGATAATAGAAAATCATTGCCGCACGCTCGGTCTTAAACCGATCGGCAAAGAGAAATTCTCGCTACTCGGGGAGTTTTCTCAAGAAACCGTCGCGAAAGCGTTTAATTTCCCGCAAAAGCCGATCGTAAAGACGGACGCGGAAGTTCCGGCAAGACCGCCGATGATGTGTTCGGGGTGTCCGCACCGCGGAATCTATTACACCCTCGCCAAAAACAAGATAACTGTCATAGGCGATATAGGTTGCTACACGCTCGGCGCGGTCCCGCCGCTAAACGCCGTGGACAGCGTGCTGTGTATGGGCGCGTCGGTTTCCGGTATTCACGGCTTTTTACACGGCTCGCCCGACGCGCAAAAAAATAAAACCGTCGCCGTAATAGGCGATTCCACGTTTATACACTCGGGCGTGACGGGGCTTATAAATATCGCCTACAACGGCTCGGCGTCCACCGTGATAATTCTCGACAACTCCATAACCGGCATGACGGGACATCAGCAAAACCCGACTACCGGCTTTAACATTAAAGGCGACCCCGCGGGAAAAGTCGATTTGGAATCTTTGTGCCGCGCGGTCGGAATTAACAGCGTGAGAGTAGTCGACCCGTATAATTTAAAGCAATGCGACGAAGTGATAAAAGAAGAACTTGCCAAAGACGAGCCGTCGGTCATAATCTCGAGGAGACCGTGCGTGCTGTTAAAGCACGTCAAGACCGCCCCGCCGCTTAAAGTGAACGCCGACAAATGCCGCTCTTGCAAGCGGTGTATGGGACTCGGCTGTCCGTCGATATCCATGAAAAACGGCAAGGCGACTATCGACGAAACGCTCTGCGTAGGCTGCGGAGTATGCGGCGAACTTTGCGCGTTCGGCGCTATCGAGGAGAGAAACGTATGAAAACGGTAAACATAATGATCGTCGGCGTGGGCGGACAAGGAACGCTGCTCGCGTCCAAAGTTTTGGGGAAAGTAATGCTCGAAGAAGGCTACGACGTCAAAGTCTCCGAAGTCCACGGCATGAGCCAACGCGGAGGCAGCGTGGTAACCTACGTCAGATTCGGCGACAAAGTCTATTCGCCGATAGTTACCGAGGGCGAAGCGGATTACATACTCGCTTTTGAAAAAGCCGAGGCGGCAAGATGGATAAAAAACCTTAAAAGGGGCGGAAAACTGATTGTAAATACTCAAGAGATCGACCCTATGCCCGTAATTATCGGGAGCGCTGTTTACCCTTCGGACGTTTTGGCTGAACTTAAAGCCAAAGGCGTGGACTTGGACGCTTTGGACGCGCTTGCAATCGCAAAGCGCGCCGGCAGCGCTAAGGCGGTAAACGTAGTACTGCTCGCAAGATTTGCGAAACTTTTGGATATTCCCGAAGAAAAATGGCTCGCCGCGCTTAAAGATACGGTTGCGCCTAAATTTTTAGAACTCAACGAAAAGGCGTTCGCACTCGGCTACGACGCTTGACAGGATACTTTATGAGAAATTATTATCAAAAAGAAGCGGAAACGATGCCGCTCGAGCAACTTAGACGCCTGCAATCGGAAAAACTGAAAGCGCAAGTAAAGCACGTCTACGAAAACGTGCCGTATTACAAAAATTTAATGGACGAAAAGGGCGTTAAGCCGGAAGATATAAACTGCGTGGAAGATTTATATAAACTGCCCTTTATCTCCAAAGCCGACCTACGCGAGACCTACCCTTACGGCATGCTCGCCGTTCCGCTTTCGGAGTGCGTTCGCATACAATCGACTTCCGGAACGACGGGAAAACGCGTCATCGCTTACTACACTCAAAAAGACGTAGACTTATGGGAGGACTGTTGCGCGAGGGCGATAGTCGCCGCGGGCGGCACGAAAGACGACGTAGTCCACGTCTCTTACGGTTACGGACTCTTTACCGGCGGAGCGGGACTGCACGGCGGCTCGCACAAACTCGGCTCGCTTACTCTTCCCATGTCGAGCGGGAACACGGAAAGGCAAATTCAGTTTATGATGGATTTAAAGTCCACGATACTTTGCTGTACGCCCTCTTACGCGGCGTATCTCGGCGAAAGTTTAAAAGAACGCGGCTATAAGCCTACCGATAACCACTTAAAAGCAGGCATATTCGGCGCAGAGCCTTGGACTGAAGAGATGCGAAAAGACATCGAAAGCAGCCTCGGCATAAAGGCTTACGACATCTACGGCTTAACCGAGACCTCGGGTCCGGGCGTCGCGTTCGAGTGTGAAGAGCAGAACGGAATGCATGTGAACGAGGACCATTTTCTCGCGGAGATAATCGACCCCGATACAGGCGAAGTTCTGCCGGAGGGCGAAAAAGGCGAACTCGTATTCACGTCTTTAGACAAAGAGGCGTTCCCGCTTATCAGATACAGAACGCGGGACATCTGCGTGCTGTCGAGAAAAAAATGCTCCTGCGGCAGAACTTTCGTTAAGATGAGCAAACCCATGGGCAGGAGCGACGATATGATGATAATAAAGGGCGTAAACGTATTCCCGTCGCAGATAGAAACCGTGCTTTTAAACGAGGGATATACCCCGAACTATAAGATAGAAGTAGACAGAGTAAACAACAGCGACACGCTGGATATTTACGTCGAACTCTCCGCCGAACAGTTTTCCGACACGGTAAGCGGCTTTAACGCAAAAGAAAAGAGCCTTGCCTCGGCGATAAAGACCATGCTCGGCATCCAGCCCGTCGTACACCTCGTTCCGCCTAAAACGATAGAGCGCAGCGAAGGTAAGGCGGTAAGGGTAATCGACAAACGTAAACTCGTTTAAGGAGCGAAAAATGATAATAAAACAGATAACCGTACTTGCCGAAAACAGGCGCGGCGGATTAAAGGAAATAACCGATCTTTTAGCCGACGGCGGCGTGGACATGAAAGCGCTTACCATTGCCGACACCAAAGAGTTCGGAATAGTAAGGATCATCGCCGACAACGCCGAAAAAGCGGAAAAGTTGCTCTCGGACAGCGGACACTTATGCAAACTGACGGACGTGATCGGCGTTAAAATCCCCCATCGCGTCGGAGGACTGAACGAAGTCCTCGGCGTACTTTGCGACGCGGGCGTAAACGTGGAATATCTCTACGCCTTTTTGTCCGAAGAGGACGGAGCGAGGGTCGCTTTAAGGGTAACCGACAACGAGAAAGCGGTAAAAGCGCTTACCGCGGCGGGGTTTTCACTTTGATAATAGATTTTCACACTCACGCCTTTCC
>CAMOXE010000120.1 GCA_946628865.1 uncultured Clostridia bacterium
GAGTCGGTAATTACCGGCGAAAGTGTTCCCGTATATAAAACCGAGGGCGACAAAGTGATAAGCGGCTCGAAGGTTTCGGGCGGGGACGCCGTTTTCAAAGCCGAAAACGTAGGCGAGGACACGGCGGTATACAGAATTATAAAATTAGTGGAAGAGGCGAACTCCACTAAAGTTCCGATAGCGAGGCTCGCGGATAAAATATCCGGCGTTTTCGTTCCGGTCGTTATGGGAATATCTCTTACGGCGTTTTTGATTTGGTACTTTTGGGTCGGATCGAGCGCGGAATTCGCAATAAATATCGCGGTAAGCGTATTAGTGGTATCGTGTCCCTGCGCGCTCGGCTTGGCTACGCCTGCGGCGCTGATGGCGGGGACGGGAAAAGCCGCCGAACACGGAATTTTGATAAAGAGCGGCGCGGCGCTCGAGGCGCTTTCTTCGGTCGATTGCGCCGTACTCGACAAGACGGGGACGATAACTTACGGCAAGCCCAAAATCGACGTTTACGAGCATATAGCGGCACTTTCCGATAAAGAGTTTATAGAGATTTGCGCCGCGGCGGAGCGAAAAAGTTCGCATCCTATATCTTTGGCGATAGTCGAAGAGGCGGAGAGGCTCGATTGTAAAGATTTACCGGTAGACGACTTTGAAAGCGTCGCGGGGTCGGGGCTTAAAGCGGTGGTAAACGGCAAGAGCGTAATAATCGGAAACGAGGAATTTCTTAAAAACGGCGGCGTCGAAACGCTCGAATTTAAGGCGCAGGTCGTCGATGCCGAAAACGGCGGCGCAACCGTGGTTTACTGTGCCTTTGACGGAAAGATGAGCGGCTATATATCGGTTAAAGACACAATAAAGCCGAATAGCGTCGTTGCCGTAGACGAGTTTAAGAGTATGGGCATACGCGTCGAAATGCTTACGGGAGACAGCGAGGCTGCGGCGAAAGCGGTCGCGGAAGAACTCGGGGTTGAGTATAGGGCAAAGGTCTTGCCTGAGGATAAGCACAAGGCGGTAAAAGATATACGAAGTCTCGGAAAACGCGTGCTTATGATAGGCGACGGAGTAAACGACGCTCCGGCTTTAACCGAGGCGAACGTAGGCATGGCGATAGGCGCGGGTACGGACGTGGCGATAGAGAGCGCGGACGTAGTGCTTATTCGGAGCGATTTGGTAGACGCCGCGGAGGCCGTAAGGCTTGGCAGAGCGGTAATGCGCAATATAAAACAGAATTTATTCTGGGCGTTTTTCTATAATATAACGCTTATACCGATAGCGTGCGGAGCGCTGTACGCGCCGTTTAATTTAACGCTCAGCCCGATGCTTGGGTCGCTCGCGATGAGTTTATCGAGTATATTCGTAGTGGGAAACGCGTTGCGTTTAAGATTGTTTAAATATAAAAATCAAGAATATAATAAAAATGGAGGCAAAGATATGTTCGGTAAAAAGAGTAAGACGGTAATAACCGTAGACGGAATGATGTGCGAGCATTGCAAAAAAAGGGTGGAGACGGCACTTTCCGTGTACGGCAAAACGAAAGTCGACTTGACTAAGAAAACCGCTACCGTAATAAATTGCACGGCGACGGATGAAGAGATAGGCAAAGCGATAACCGAGGCGGGATATAAAGTCGAAAAAATAACGAAAGAATAATTTGCGATATAAAATCGGCGTGCAATTATTTTGCACGCCGATTTTATATCGCGCAGTTTACGAAAACCGGATAGAAGTATTTTAAGCCTCTTTAAGGTAAATTTGATAATCGTCCGCGAGTTTTAAGATGCAATCGTCGGGTAAACCGTCGCTCCAATGCTCGCCTTTACTCAGACTGTCCCAATCCGCTTTGGAACGCTTATATTCAATCGTTTTAAGGTTTTCAGCCCCGGCAAAAGCGTATGAACGTATTACGTTTACGTTACTTAATATGGTTATCGTCTCTGCGGTGCCGCCTATAGCGTACTGAATCAAAACCGTTCCGTCTTTAGAATATAAAACGTTGTCTTTGGAGCGATAATTCGTGTTTTCTTTTGCTACGGATATTAAAGCCAGGTTTTTACACTCGGAAAACGCGTTGTCGCCTATTACCGAAACGGTTTCGCTTATCGCAATTTCGCGGATTCCGGTATTTTTAAACGCGCCGTAACCTATGACGGTTACGCTGTCCGGTATCGTAACGTATAAAACTTCGGTGCGGTTTAAAAACGCGCCGTTTTCGATTTTCGTAACGGGTAAACCGTCGTATTCTGACGGGATAATCAAATTTGACGGCATGACCGCGTTTTCTTTCGCTTTAACGAAGTATTCGTTGCCTTCTTTGTTAAAGACGAGATAATTTTCTGCACTCTGCACGCTCTGACCGTCCGTCTCGCCGCAAACGGTGCATACGCCGCCGACGAAATTATGCCCCGTAGCCGATATTATTTCTTCGTACTCGTCGCCGCAACGCGAGCAGATAAGCGTTTTTACGCCCGCCGCATCGCAAGTCGCCGCCTTAATCGCTTTAACCTCATAATCGTGATTCAAGGCGGGCAGATAATAGGTTTTAAAGATCTCGTTACAAGTTCCGCAAACGATATATTTCAGTCCGTTTTCCGTGCAAGTCGGCGCGGTTACGGTTATTGCCTTTTCGGAAAACTCGTGTCCGCTTACGCTCAAATGCGTCGGCAATTCGTAAACTACTTCGGTCTCTCCGTCTGTATATTCGCATATTATTTTGCCGTTTTCTTCGTAAACGCGCGATATGCCTCTTCCGTCCGAGCCTTTATCGCCTTTGTCGCCCTTTTCGCCCTGTAAGCCTTGCTCTCCGCGTTCGCCCTTTTCGCCCTGCAAGCCTTGCTCTCCGCGCTCGCCCTTTTCGCCCTGTAAGCCTTGCTCTCCGCGCTCGCCCTTTTCACCCTGTAAGCCTTGCTCTCCGCGTTCGCCCTTTTCGCCTTGTAAGCCTTGCTCTCCGCGTTCGCCCTTTTCGCCCTGC
>CAMOXE010000121.1 GCA_946628865.1 uncultured Clostridia bacterium
ATAAAAGAACTCTTTTTCGGCGAAGAGAATTCGCTGTACTATTTAGGCGGAGCGGAGGCGCTCCCCAAGCCGTATACGCCTGACGAAGAGCAGAGCAGGATAGCGAGGCTTATCGGCGGAGAAGAGGACGTAAGACAAGACCTTATCGAACACAATCTTCGGCTCGTTGTATACATCGCGCGCAAGTTCGACAATACCGGCGTAGACCTTGAAGACTTAATTTCCGTCGGAACGATAGGTCTTATAAAGGCTGTAAACACCTTCAATGCCGAAAAGAACATAAAACTTGCAACGTATGCGTCGAGGTGTATAGAAAACGAAATATTGATGTATTTAAGGCGTATATCCCGCCTTCGCGGCGAGGTATCGTTGGACGAACCGCTGAACGTGGACTTGGAGGGGAACGAACTTCTTCTGTCCGACGTTTTGGGTACGGACAACGACGTAGTATATAAAGGTATGGAGTCGGACGCGGAAAAAGAGATGTTATCCATTGCCATATCTAAACTTTCGCCCAGAGAAAAGGAAATAATGAATATGCGTTTCGGATTCGGCGGCGGGGAGGAAATGACGCAAAAAGAAGTCGCGGATAAACTCGGAATATCCCAAAGTTACATCTCGCGACTTGAAAAAAAGATGGTTTTACGTCTGAAAAAAGAGTTTAAAAAACTCAGTTAACCGTTCTACCGTTTTTCCGTTTTAAAAAGCGCCATAACGATAAGACCGACGTTAGCCCCTATCATAGCGCCGATGCCGAAACCTAACCAAAACATAATTACTCCTCCGAAAAAATATATTCGATATTATATATTATGTCCGCAAAAGCGGATAGATAAACACGAAAATCCCGCCGAAAGCAGGATTTTTTTAAAAAATAAAAAAAATTTAAAATAGGCGTTTAAAACTATTGACAAAGTTGTTTTTATGTTTTATAATATAACCAAAATTAGCACTTAGAGGTTAAGAGTGCTAACATTTAACGGGTGGGAGTGCCAAGTGGAACTGTCGGACAGAAAAAAGAAAATATTGCAGTACGTCGTAGACGACTATATAGAGACTGCCGTTCCGGTATCGTCCAAGAGTTTGACCGAGCGGCATTTGCAGACCATATCTTCGGCGACGATACGAAACGAACTGTCCGCGCTCGAGGAACTGGGGTATTTAACGCAACTTCACACTTCGTCGGGAAGAGTTCCGTCGGCGGAGGCGTATAAACTTTACGTCAGCGAACTGATGGTAAAGGATAAGTTATCGACGAAAGAACTCGACTATATAAAGAAGATATTCCTTGAAAAGGCGGATAATTTAGAAGAAGTAATAAAAAACACGGCTAAAGTAATAAGCGAACTTACCTCGTATCCGTCGGTCGGGATAACGAGCAGAAACGGCGGCGAGAAGATAGAAAACATAAAGTTTTTCAGATACCGCCCCGATCAGGCGCTCGTGCTTATCGTAACCGAATACAGACTTCTTAAAGACAATTATATAACCGTTCCGAAAGAGATGACAGACGAGCAGTTGTCCGAATCCGAGAAAGTACTCGGCAACATGTTTAAAGGCAGGACTTTTGAGGAAATATGTAATTTAAAGCCCGAACTCGAAGACGATTTTATGGGATATAAAAACATATTCGTAAACGTGATAGAGGCTTTGAAATCGTATATGCGCTACGCCGACAGCGACGTGGTAACCGAGGGCGAGGACAAGATACTCGAACACCCCGAATACGCGGATATAAGCAAGATAAAGAACTTCTTGTCGGTGGTAACGAGCAAGGACAAGGTGATGAATCTGCTCACCGACGACGGGAAGGATATTAAAATAAACGTAAAGATAGGCACCGACGGTTACGACGAGATACCGAAAGATTGTTCGCTGGTCACCGCGACGTATACGGCTAACGGCAACAAACTCGGGACTTACGGCGTGATAGGACCGATCAGAATGGACTATCAGAAAGTCGTAGCGGTACTTGAAAACGTCGGAAAAATTTTAGAAAGCATTTTAAGCAATAAATAGGAGAAAAATGGCTGAAGAAAGTGTAGAAAAAGTCGAGATCGATACCGCCGAAGATGCGGCGGAAACGACTGAACAAGCAGAAAATACGGACAAACTTTCAGATAAGAAAGCGAAGAAAGTATTAAAGCAATATATAGCGGATAATAAAGCGCTCACCGAGGAGAATTTAAAACTCAAATCCGAGGCGGAAGAACTTAAAAACGACTATTTAAGGGCGAGGGCGGATTGCGAGAACGTCAGAAAGCGTAAAGCCGAAGAAGTTCGCGCGGCGTACTCGGACGGCAAGACCGACGCGGTGGAAAAGTTGCTTTTCATAGGCGACAGTTTAGATTGGGCGCTTAAAATGGAACTCGACGAAAAGACTCGCGAAGGAATAGAGAAACTCGTCAAGAAATATCACGAGACGCTTGAAAGTTTAGGCGTAAAAGAATTTTCGCCCGAAGAGGGCAGCGAATTCGATCCGAACTCGGCGGCGGCGGTAATGCAAGTCGACGGCGACGAGGGCGAGAAGAGCGGCAGTATAAAGCAGATCTTCGGCAGAGGATATAAACTCGGGGACAAAGTGATCCGTTATGCCCAAGTATCGGTGATAAAATAGCAAAAACCCGCCTATAGGCGGTTTAAATAAGTAAATTTTAACAAAGAGGTGATAATATGAGTAAAGTAATAGGAATAGATTTAGGCACGACGAATTCGTGCGTAGCGGTAATGGAAGGCGGCGAGCCGGTGGTAATTGCCAACGCGGAGGGCGCGAGAACGACTCCGTCCGTGGTAGGTTTTCAAAAAGACGGCGAAAGACTCGTAGGTCAGGTAGCGAAAAGACAGGCGGTAGCCAACAGCGACAGAACGGTTATTTCAATAAAGAGACATATGGGCTCCGATTATAAAGTAAACATAGACGACAAGCATTACTCTCCGCAAGAAATTTCCGCGATGATACTTTCCAAATTAAAGAAAGACGCCGAGGCGTATCTCGGCGAAACGGTAAAAGACGCGGTAATAACTTGTCCGGCATACTTTACCGACAGCCAGCGTCAAGCGACTAAGGACGCGGGAAAAATCGCGGGACTTAACGTACTCCGTATAATCAACGAGCCGACGGCGGCGGCGCTTGCTTACGGTCTCGACAAGGATAAGAGTTCGCATAAGGTAATGATATACGACCTCGGCGGCGGAACGTTCGACGTCTCGATTTTGGATATAGGCGACGGAGTATTCGAGGTTTTGGCGACGAGCGGTAACGGAATGCTCGGCGGCGACGACTTCGATAAGAGAATAATGGACTATGTCGTGGACGACTTCAAGTCGAAAGAGGGCATAGACCTCTCCAAAGACAAAATGGCGATGCAGAGAATAAAAGAGGCGGCTGAAAAGACGAAGATCGAACTTTCGAGCATGACTTCTTCAAACATCAACCTGCCGTTCATAACAGCGGACGCAACCGGACCTAAGCACCTCGACGTAACGCTTACAAAGGATAAGTTCGACACCATGACGAAAGATCTCGTAGACCTTACCATGGAGCCTATGAGAAAGGCGATGAGCGACGCGGGGCTGTCTTATAGCGATATAGCGAAAGTTATACTCGTCGGCGGCTCGACGCGTATTCCCGCGGTAGTAGAGGCGGTAAAGAAAGAAACCGGTAAAGATCCGTTCAAGGGCATAAACCCCGACGAATGCGTAGCGATCGGTGCGGCTATTCAAGGCGGCGTTTTGACGGGCGAAGTCAAAGACGTTTTACTTCTCGACGTAACTCCGCTTTCACTCGGTATAGAAACTCTCGGCGGCGTATTTACCAAACTCATAGACAGAAATACGACTATCCCCGTAAAGAAATCTCAAGTATTCTCCACCGCGGCGGATAACCAGCCGGAAGTTACGATCCACGTTCTTCAAGGCGAAAGACAGTTCGCGAAAGACAATAAGACGTTAGGACAGTTCAACCTCGGCGGCATCGCGCCTGCACCGAGAGGAATACCGCAGATAGAGGTTACTTTCGATATAGACGCGAACGGCATAGTACACGTTACGGCGAAAGACCTCGGCACGCAAAAAGCGGCGGATATAACGATAACCTCGTCGACGAATCTTTCCGAAGAAGATATC
>CAMOXE010000122.1 GCA_946628865.1 uncultured Clostridia bacterium
CGCGCTTTTCGGGCGGAAATCGCCGCTTTTGTTGCAATATTGCGCTCGAAAACCCTTGCAAGCAAGTTTTCTCGCTTATATTATATCATCGAGCGATGATTTAATGCGGCGCTCGAATAATTGCAAAATTGCTTGTTCTCGCTTGTGTTATAAAATAAAAGATTGGAAGTGGCGATCGTATGGATTACGGGTATATAGATAGGTTTAAAAATTTGGGGTTCGGATTGTTCGTCCACTTCGGCTTATACAGCAAGATAGGTAGAGGCGAATGGGCTTTAAAAATCCATCAACTCGATAAAAGCGAGTATAACGGATTGACTAAAAGTTTTGAAATAGAAGAGGGTTGGGCTGAAAACCTTGTCAAAACCGCAAAAGACGCGGGCGCGAAATATATAACGCTCACTACTCGTCATCACGACGGCTTTTCGTTGTTCGATACGGGGACTTTGAGCGATTTTGACGCTCCGCACTCCGCTTGCGGCAGAGATTTGATAAAAGAATTTACTACCGCGTGCAAGGCAGGCGGAATAGTTCCGTTTTTCTATCATACGCTACTCGATTGGCATAATCCCGATTATAAGGACAATTTCCCCAAATATATAGACTATTTAATCGACAGCGTTGAAATTCTCTGTAAAAATTACGGGGAAGTAGGCGGATTTTGGTTTGACGGATTTTGGGATAAGCCGGACGCCGATTGGCAGTTCGACCGCTTGTATTCGACAATTAGGAAGTTTCAGCCGAACGCAATGATCATTAACAATACCGGACTTAGCGCGTTGGGGGAAGTCAGTCATCCTGAAATAGACAGCGTAACCTTCGAGCGCGGTAACCCCGCGTTCGTTGATACGAGCAAAAAACCGATAGCGGGTGAAATGTGCCAGGTCTTGAACGACCATTGGGGCTATGCGGAAGAGGACTGCAATTATAAATCCGTAAAGGAACTGCTTGAAAATCTCGTGGATTGCAGGAAATTCGGTTGCAATTATCTGCTAAATACAGGGTTAATGGGCGACGGCAGCGTAAACCCGACGGACAGGCAGATATTAAAACAGATAGGCAAGTGGATTAAAGCAAATAAAGAGTTTATATATAAAGCGAAACCTTGCGACGTAAAAGCGGACGGCGCGGACATATTGTTCGACGGCGAGAGTTATTATGCGGTAATAAAAGACGTTCCGATGAGCGCCGATCCCAACGTGCAACTTGCCTCGGACAAAAGAAAAATAGAGATATATGCGGATATAAAAAATTGCGTGTGGTTAGATAACGGCGACGAGGCGCAACACGTTTTAAGTGAAGTTATCGTAGAGCCGTTTGCATATGGCAGAAGTTATTCGGTAAGAATACTGAAATTCAATATATAAAAAATAACGGGAGGAATCAAAATGGCTAAAAATCGACTTATAGGCGACTATCCGGTAATAGGAATAAGACCTACGATAGACGGAAGAAGAGGTAAAATCAAGGTAAGAGAGAGTTTGGAAGAGCAGACTATGAATATGGCAAAGTCGGCTAAAAAACTTCTTGAAGAGAATTTGTTTTATTCAAACGGCGAGCCTGTAAAGGTAATTATCGCAGACACGACGATAGGCAGAGTTGCCGAGGCTGCGGCTTGCGCCGACAAGTTTAAAAAGGCGGGCGTAGATATAACGCTTACCGTAACGCCTTGTTGGTGCTACGGCGCGGAAACTATGGATATGGACCCCATGACCATAAAAGCGGTATGGGGCTTTAACGGAACGGAAAGACCGGGCGCGGTTTATCTTGCGTCGGTTCTTGCAACGCACAGCCAAAAAGGGCTTCCGGCGTTCGGTATATACGGACACGAAGTTCAAGACGCGGACGATACGACTATTCCCGAGGACGTTAAGGAGAAAATACTCCGTTTCGGAAGGGCGGCTGTGGCGGTAGCAACCATGAGGGGGAAGAGTTATCTTCAAATAGGCTCGGTAACGATGGGCATAGGCGGAAGTATAATCTCTCCCGAATTTTTCGAGGAATACCTCGGAATGAGAGTTGAAAGCGTGGACGAAGTGGAGATAATTCGCCGAATGACGGAGGGAATTTACGACAAAGCGGAATATAAAAAGGCGCTTGCCTGGATAAAAGAAAAATGCCGTCCGGATTTTGATAAAAACCCCGAAGAACTTCAAAGAACACCCGCTCAAAAAGAAAAGGATTGGGAGTTTACGGCTAAAATGGCTTGTATAATAAAAGATCTTTTCAACGGCAATAAACGCCTTCCGAAAGGCAGAGAGGAAGAGATGGTCGGGCATAACGCGATTGTCGGCGGTTTCCAAGGTCAACGGCAATGGACGGACTTCTACCCGAACTGCGACTTCCCCGAAAGTATTTTAAATTCGTCTTTCGATTGGAACGGAGCGAGAGAGCCGTATATCTTAGGCACGGAAAACGATACATTGAACGCAACTTCTATGCTCTTTATGAAACTTCTTACGGGCAGAGCGCAGATGTTCGCGGACGTTCGTACTTATTGGTCGGGCGACGCGGTAAAGAGGGTAACCGGCTACGAGATAGAGGGCAAAGCCAAAGAGGCGGACGGATTTATTCACCTTATAAATTCGGGCGCGTGCTGCGTGGACGCTTGCGGCGAAGTGAAAGACGAGAACGGACAGCCGACTATGAAACGTTGGTGGGAGGTTACCGATAAAGACATCGACACGATGATGAACGCCACTACCTGGCCGTATGCGGATTTGGGCTATTTCAGAGGCGGCGGATATTCGTCGAGATTTGTAACGAGAGCGGAAATGCCCGCGACGATGATAAGGTTAAACCTTATAAAGGGCTTGGGACCCGTATTGCAGATAGTAGAGGGCTGGACGGTTAAACTTCCCGACGAAGTCACGGATAAACTCTGGAAGAGAACGGA
>CAMOXE010000123.1 GCA_946628865.1 uncultured Clostridia bacterium
ATTCGACCATTTTTACTACGACGACAGAATACCCGAAGACGGATATTTTCTTATTCTCGATAAAGATAAAAATATCGTGGGGCATTCCAACGTTCAGCTAAACGAACATAAAGCGGGCACGGCAACGGTGCATTTCGTGGAAGTAAAAGAAACCGAAAAGGGTAAAAGATTGGGATACGTTGCGACCGAGCAGGTACTCGATTACGTTGATTCGCACGATATACAGACGACTTACCTTACAACGGACGAATTCCGTATCCCCGCGATAAAGATATACTTAAAACTCGGTTTCCGCCCTGTCATGTGGGACGCTGATATGCGCGAAAGGTGGTTTCCTATACTTAAAGAACTCGGTTATAATGAGATATACGACGAAGACGAAAAGCTCGTAAAAGTCGACCTATAAGGCGATAAAGCATTTTTCAGAAGGAGAAAACTATGCAAAAAGAATTTTTTAAGGGAATAAAGATAGAAAGCGATACCGAATACGTGTTTTCGGGCGAAAGAATCGATTTTTATCTTTCTGACACCTCGAGGACGACGAATGCCGAATACAGGGGAATTACGATTCGCGCGGGAGAATATCTTGACGTGGCGTTTTTGATAAAGGGAGTTAAGAACGTAACGCTAGATTTCGGCGGAGCGACGCTCGTATTTCACGGAAGGATAGTTTCGTTTATTCTTGACGGATGCGAAAATGTAAAGATAAAGAACGTAAAAGTAGATTACGACAGACCTTTTTATACACAGGCGGACGTGCTTTCGTATAAAGAGGGCGAAATGGAAATTAAGATAGACGAGGGCTTTGATTACGAAGTAAGAGACGGCTATCTCGTCGTAAAGGGCGACGGTTGGGAGAAAAACCTAAACAGAAACGACTGCCTTTTGTGGATGGTTGATAAGACGGGCGAAAAAGGTTACGGGATAATTCTCGGGCTTTTCGGCGAGAAGATATATCCGAACGACAATCCGCCTCTTCCGATAAAGCAAATAAATATCGAGGAAGAGGTCGGCGGCGTGCTTAAACTTAAAGGTGATTTTTGCGCAGGCTGGGAATACAACGACGGAAAAAACAAACTCGTTTTTACTCACGAAGTCAGGGATAAATGTACGGTTACGATCTGCGGTTGTAGAAATACGTATATCGAGAACTTTATTCTGATACACGGCGCGTCGATGGGTATAACCTGTATGCGCAGCGAAAATATCTATATCGACGGTTTTTCGATGTATAATAACTATAACGGTAACGGAAGACTCGTAACGAACAATGCCGACGCCATACACACGTTTAATTGTTCCGGCGAATTTGTCCTTAAAAACAGTTATATGGAAGGTCTTTTGGACGATACAGTAAACGTCCACAATAATTATTTTTCGGTAAAGAAGATTGACGGAAATAAAGTTTATTGTTTCAGTAAAGCGGCGGGACTTGCATTTGCGCTCGAATGTTTTTCCGAAGGACAGGAAATAGCGATATTCAAAGGCAGCACGCAGGAAGAGAGGGGAAAGTCCAAAATACTCAATATAACGAACGACGAAGAAAATCTTTTGCATGTATTCGAACTCGACAGAGAGCCTGTCGGAGTGGAAAAGGACGATATCGTTGAAAATCTGACGGCGCAGCCGACGATACTTATAGAGAATTGCAAATTCGGCTTATTCCGCGGGACCATGCGCCTGCAAAGCAGAGGAAAGACGGTCGTAAGAAATTGTGTATTCGGCAACAAAGAAACTTCGCTTTTGTTTACGGGCGATACTACTTACTGGTACGAGTCGAGCCCCGTACAGGACGTTTTAATAGAAAACTGTAGATTTCTCAATACGAAATACGGACCGAGAATAAGATGGGACTGCTATGTCGATTATACCGAAAAAGAAAAGTATTACCACAAAAATATAACCGTACGGAACTGTTATTTTGATAAAGGCGAGGTCGCCGTATTCCATCACGTTGACGGATTTACGTTTGAAAACAACGAGTCCGACGGCGAAATGACGATAAAGCATTTAGACAGCGCAAACGTAAATATAAAAGGTGCGAAAGAAATACAATGAAAGAATTTTTATGGGGAACGGCAACGGCCGCGACGCAGATAGAAGGCGCATATAACGAAGACGGAAAAGGACTCACAATTTGGGACGGTCTTACCGAAGGGCATATCCGTTATAACGAAAATTGCCGCGTTGCCTGCGACCATTATCACAGATATAAAGAAGATGTTGCGCTTATGAAAGAAATAGGCGTAAACAGTTACCGTTTTTCCGTCTCATGGGCTCGGATATATCCGAGTGGTATGGATAAAATAAACGAAAGAGGGCTGAAATTTTATATCGACCTCGTGGACGAACTCGTCAAAAACGGTATAGAGCCGCTCGTTACGCTTTATCACTGGGATATGCCTATATGGTTATACGATATCGGCGGTTTTTTGAATTCGAAATTTCCCGAATATTTCGAGGCGTATACTAAAACTTTAATCAACGCTCTTTCGGATAAGGTCAGATACTGGATAACTTTCAACGAGCCTCAATGTTTCGTAAGCGGTGGCTACGAAACGGGATGGCTCGCGCCTTTCCATAAGGAAAGCAAATGCGTTATAGAGAGGATAACGAGAAACGTTATGCTCGCGCATGGCAGGGCGGTCGATTGTATTAGAAAGTATGCTAAAACATCTGCGAGAATCGGTTTCGCGCCTACGGCTTCGCTTATCATGCCGAAAAATAACAGTGAGAAAGAAATAAAAAACGCCTACGATAGAACTTTCGATCCGTCGCTCGGAGTAGGCATGGGCGCGTGGTGGTCGGAGCCGATAGTCGCGGGCAGAATACCCGAAAATATGAAATTTTTGAGCGAAGAGGATATAAAGGCGATCTTCCGTCCGCTCGATTTTTATGCTTTCAATATTTACCGACCCGAAAACGCTCGCGA
This sequence comes from uncultured Clostridia bacterium, assembly GCA_946628865.1. Lineage (GTDB taxonomy): Bacteria > Bacillota > Clostridia > Christensenellales > Borkfalkiaceae > UBA10281. The sequence goes on from CAMOXE010000123.1 coordinate 2,933, forward strand.
CTTTTATTATCCGGGCATGACGAGATCCGCTCTCGGTTGGGAAGTTTTGCCCGAGTGCGTTTATTGGGCGAGCAGATTCTATCACGAAAGATATAATTTGCCTATACTCGTCAGCGAAAACGGTTTTGCGGATAACGACGTAGTGTCTTCGGACGGAAAAGTCCACGACACGCACAGAAGTTATTATATCGAGAAACATATCGAACAAGTAAAGATGGCTATAAGCGAGGGGATACCCGTCATAGGCTATCAGTATTGGTCGCTTATCGATAATTTCGAGTGGGCTATGGGATACGAACCGAGATTCGGACTTATTTACGTCGATTACAGAACGCAAAAGAGAACGTTAAAAGATTCGGCATATTTATATAAAAGATTGATCGGTCAGATTAAATATTCCGAAAGAGCAAGCGTAAACGTGCAGAAAGGAGTGGAAGTTGATTAGAAACGATGATATTTATGACGCAAATAACTGAATTGCTTAGCACTACCGCGAAAGTTTACGATCGAGTATTAAGCAGCAGGCTTACGGGTAAAACCGAAAAAGAGCTGAAAAGAATAATTCTTTCGGAATATAGGACACACCTTAAAGTTTTTTCTTTAAAAGGCGATATAGTTGCGGGGAAAAACAGCGCGAAAGGCGAGGGCGACGCGAGCGAATATGTTATAAAAAATGGCGACGCTATAATTTTAGATTTATTGCCGATGAAAGACGGAGTGTGTTCGGACGTAACGAGAACGTTTTTCGTAGGCGAGCCGACGGAAGAGCAAAAAGAAGTTTACGAAACCGTAAAAAACGCGTTGCTTTCAACCGAAAAGATATTGAAAGCGGGAGTGAAGGCGTGCGAGATATACGATTATATGAGCGAGAGGTTAAAGCCATACGAACAAACTTTTTTTCATCACGCAGGACATTTAATAGGGAAACGACGGTTATTACAGCCGCAGTTTTTACCGGATAAAACAGCGAAACTGAAAGTCGGGGATATGGTAACGTTAGAACCCGGGATATATATAAAAGACAAATTCGGCGTACGGCTTGAAAACGATTATTTAATAACCGAAAGCGGATGTGAAAGATTATTAGATTATCCGCTTGATATAAAAAATTTCATTATAAGAGGTAAAACGAAATGAAGATAACGGACGTAAAAACTTATATTCTCAAACAGGAAACGATCGAGATAATAGGCGACGGCAGTCAGGACACGATAGTAGTAGTCGTGGAAACCGACGAAGGGATATACGGTATAGGCGAGATAGACAGTTCGCCGTATATAATGAAGAGCATAATAGAAACTCCCGCGTCGCATATGGCGTGTTTCGGGCTTAAAGAAGTGCTTATCGGGGAAGATCCGCTCGATGTAGAAAGGCTTTGGCGTAAAATGTACGATAAGAGCATTTATTACGGCAGACGAGGCGCAGGGATTCAGGCAATAAGCGGCGTGGATATGGCGCTTTGGGATATAATAGGCAAGAAATACGGCGTTCCTACGGCAAAAGCGCTCGGCGGCGTTTACAGGGATAAAGTTCAGGCGTATTGTTCAGTTTTAATGCCTTATACCGAAAAGGATATAAACGAACTTATAGAAAAGCACATGGCGCCGGGGCATTATAAGGGAATAAAACTCGGCTGGGGCGCATTGGGACAGAGTTTTGAGAACGATATTCAACTCGTCAAATGGTGCCGCAAAGCGCTCGGCGACGACAAAAAACTTATGATAGACATAGGTATGCGTTGGACGGACGTAAAGGGCGCTATAAAAACGGTAAAAGCATTTGAAGATTACGACGTTTACTGGGTAGAGGAGCCTTTCCATCCCGACAACATAAAAGGATATGCAACGCTTAATAAAGCGACGACTACGAGAATATCGGGCGGCGAAGAAGTAGGCACTTTACACGAATACAGAGAACTTTTGGAAAACGGTTGCGTGGATATAGTTCAGCCGGATATGAGCCGTTGCGGGGGACTGACGATAGCGAGAAAACTTATTGACATTGCCGAAGAATTTAACGCGACTATTATTCCGCACGCGTTCAAGACGAATATCTTGATGAGCGCGACTTTGCAGTATATAGCGTCGCTTCCTAACGCTTGGTATCAGGAATTCTGCGAGCAGGAAACGATTTTAAGGAAGACGCTGACCAGACCTATATTAAAGATAGACGACGAGGGCTTCGTGCATATACCTATGACGAAAGGGCTTGGTATGGACTTGAATTACGACGCGATAGAAAAATACAGGGTGAAATAAATGAAAGATTTACAAGGCGCTATAGGCGTAACGGTAACGCCGTTTATAAGCGGAGAAACGCCCGATTTTAACGAGATAGAAAGACAGACCGAAAAACTTTGTAAAAGCGATATAGACGGAATATTTCCGTGTTCATCGACGGGCGAATACCCGAAAATATCTTTTGAGAACAAAATAAAGATGATGGAAACGGTGGCGAAAGTAAACGCGGGAAGAAAAGTTCTTATTGCGGGCGCATGTTCGGTTTCTATTGATGAAATAAAGGCGTTTATAGACAAGGCGAAAGAATTAAAATACGACGCTTGTCTTATTTGTCCGCCGTATTATTATCCGTTAAAGCAAGACGAAGTATTGAGGTTTTATAAGGAAGTCTGCTATTACGCGGGCGATATGCGAATTATCGCGTATAACGTACATTTCTTTACGACGGAGATATTACAGGATACTTTTATTGAACTACTTAAAATACCTAATCTCGTCGGCATGAAAGACTCTTCGGGGAACTTAAAGAAAATATCTCACGAGTGCGATTTAGCGAGAAGTATAAGACCTGACTTTATAGTATATACGGGAACGGACGATTGTTTACTCCCCGCGCTTATAGCAGGTTGTAAGGGCAGTATGACGGCTTTCGGCGCGACTTTCCCCGAAACGGTCAAGAGCATTTATAAAAAT
>CAMOXE010000124.1 GCA_946628865.1 uncultured Clostridia bacterium
AAGAATTTCGGCCGCGTTATCGGCGGCGTGATACGGAGTCGGCGAATTAAAAATAAAATCGTTGAGTTTCATAGGGATATTATATCTTAACTAAAAAAAATTGTAAAGCGATTGCATATAATATAATATGCGCGGAGAAAAAATCGTATCGCTTGACGCGATATCGGGGAATTACGATTCTATAAAAAAGGCGGTAGGAGCCGCCGAAGTGATAGGCGTTATAAAAGCGGACGCATACGGACACGGCGGAGCGGAGGTCGCGAAGCGCCTCGGTTTAAAGAGGTACGCCGTCGCAACCGTATCCGAAGCGCTCGAGATACGCGAAGTAATGCCGAGCAGCGAGATACTCGTCTTGGGGAAAACCTTTTCCGACGAGTACGAAGCGTGCGTAAAAAATCGAATATCGTTGACCGTCGACAGCGAAAGCGAAGTGCTGAAACTGTGTAAAGCGGCAAAAGATATGCACGGCTCGGCATATGTGCATTTGGCGATAAATACGGGCATGAACAGAATAGGCGCAAAATACGATAAGCCCCTCAATAAGTTCGTAAACGCGATAAACGAGAGTAAAAACGTCGTCCTTTCGGGAGCGTTTACGCATTTTTACCGCGCCGAAGAAGACGCTTGTTTAATGCAGAGTAACAGATTTTTATCCGCGCTGACCGAGGCGAAAATAACCGGCGTAATAAAACACGCGGCGGCGACGAGTGCGATAAAGTACGAACGCCTGCATATGGACGCCGTGCGCCCCGGCATCGGGCTTTACGGCTACGGGTTAAACGGACTTACTCCCGCTATGACCGTCAAGTGCAAGGTGGTTGCGATAAACAGAGTCGCCGCAGGCGAAACGGTAGGCTACGACGGAAAGTTTAAAGCGAAAAGAAACGAATACGTCGCGACGCTCTCTTTGGGTTATGCCGACGGAATAAAAAGGCGTTGCGGCGGAGTAGTCCTGATAGGCGGCAAAAAGCGGAATATGGTCGGGAACGTGTGTATGGATACGAGTTTTGCCTTAGCGGACGAAAAGGTGAAAATCGGCGATGAAGTCGTGTTTATCGGCAGACAGAAAAACGCGGAAATAACCGCCGAGGAGTTGGCGAAACGTTACGGCACTATCGCTTACGACGTACTTACGGGCTTTAAAAGAATAAAAACCGTTTATCTTTAGATAAAACGATTGACAAATTTCGCGGTATATATTAAAATAGTTACGCTATAATATTTATACGGAGCGAAATGCTATGTCAGAACTGATGGGTAATTTACGAAGAACCAAAATGTGCGGCGAATTCACTTTAAGTGACGTCGGCAGCGAAGCGACGGTTATGGGCTGGGTGCAGAGGCGCAGAAACCTCGGCAGTCTCATTTTCGTCGATTTAAGGGATAAAACGGGTATCGTTCAGATAGTTTTCGACGATACTACGGAGAGTGAGTTGTTTAAAAAGGCGCAGGGCGTGCGTTCGGAATACGTCCTTGCGGTAAAGGGAAAGGTACGGGAAAGAGAGAGTAAGACCGACAAGATAAAGACGGGCGCGATAGAGATACTCGCAAGCGAAATGCGGATACTTGCCGAGGCGGACGTAACGCCTTTCGAGATAAACGACGAAGTGAGCGTAAACGATTCGTTAAGGCTTAAATACAGATATTTGGACCTTCGCAGACCGTCTCTTCAGCGGAATTTATTTATCAGAAACGAGATAACAAAAGCGGCGAGGAGATATTTCGATCGAAACGGTTTTACGGAGATAGAAACTCCGATGCTCGGCAAGTCTACGCCGGAGGGCGCGAGGGACTATCTCGTTCCGTCGAGGGTACACCCCGGCGAGTTTTACGCGTTGCCGCAGTCGCCGCAACTTTATAAGCAACTGCTTATGATAGCGGGTTTCGACCGTTATTACCAAATCGCGCGTTGTTTCCGCGACGAGGATTTGAGGGCGAACCGTCAGCCGGAATTCACGCAAATAGACGTGGAAATGAGTTTCGTCGAGGAGCCTGAGGACGTAATGTACCCCATAGAGGGCTTGATAAAAGATATTTTCTCGTCGGCGATAGGCTTAGACCTCGGCGAGGGGCATTTCAGAAAGATGACGTATCGCGAGGCGATGGAAAACTACGGCTCGGATAAACCCGACACGCGTTTCGGGCTTAAAATAGTCGACTGTTCGGACGTGTTTAAAAATTCGGCGTTCAAGGTGTTTACGGACGCTTTGGCGATCGAGATAGGACCTATCCGCGGCAGCGTTCGCGCAATAAACGCTAAAGGCTTGGCGGACAAGTTCTCGCGTAAAGACCTCGACGCTGTGGTAGAGTACGCAAAAACTTTGGGCGCTAAAGGCTTGTGCTGGTGTTCCTGGCAGAAAGGCAACCCGCCGAAGAGTTCGTTCGCGAAGTTTATAACCGAGGAAGAAATCGAAAAATTAAAAGCGGTAACCGGCTACGAAGAGGGCGACGCGTTGTTTATCGCGGCGGACAAAGATTACGTCGTGTTCAACACTCTCGGCGGAATAAGACTTATGCTTGCGGGCAAGTTCGGGCTTGTAAACAAGGACGAATACGACGTGCTGTGGATAACCGAATTCCCGATGTTCGAGTGGTCGGAAGAAGAGAATAGATTTATGGCAGTACACCATCCGTTTACCGCGCCTATGGACGAGGATTTGGACAAGGTCGAGACAGAGCCCGACAAAGCGAGGGCAAAGGCTTACGACCTCGTAATAAACGGACAAGAGGCGGGCGGCGGTTCTATCCGTATACATTCGAGGGATATACAGCGCAAGATGTTCAAGATACTCGGGTTCAGCGAACAGGACATACAGTCGAAATTCGGATTTTTCGTAGACGCGTTCAACTACGGCGCGCCGCCGCACGGCGGGCTTGCGTTCGGTCTTGACAGACTGACTATGTTGCTTGCGAAAGACGATTCGATTCGCGACGTAATAGCGTTTCCGAAAGTGCAGAACGCGTCGTGCCTTATGTGTGAGGCGCCGTCGCGCGTAGAGGAAAAACAACTTTGCGAACTCAGTATAAAAATAGACGAAAAAGAGGCTTGACATGCAGATCGAAGATTTCAAAAAAGTAAAAATAGAGGCGATGAAAGCGCACGATAAAGACGCCGTAACCGCGTTAAACGCGCTTATAAACAAACTAATGCTACTTTCCATCGAACGCCGCGCGGCGGGTTCGGAACTGACAGAGGCGGACGTAACGCAGGTAATGCAAAAGACGATAAACGAACTCAACGAAGAGCGCGAGGGCTTTTTGAAGGCGGGAAGAAACGAAACCGTTGCGAGTTTAGACAATCAACTCGCGACCGTGAAGAAATATCTTCCCAAAATGCTTACCGAGGACGAAATAAAAGAGATAATAATCGCTCTTCCGGACAAGACCACGCCGTTCGTAATGAAACATTTCAAAGCCAATTACGCGGGCAAGGCGGATATGCGTCTCGTCGGCTCGGTATTAAAGGAAATATCGAAGTGAGCGAAGAGTACGGACAAATAGAGCAAGAGCCGATAAACGGCGGTTTTTCGGCTGAAGACGCGAGGCGCGGTTTCGTAAGGACTCCGCTTATAATATCGCTTTTCGGACTGATACTGTCCGTATTTTACGGCGTAGGCGGCTTGCTTTCGCCGATTTCGCTGATAATGGGTTTGCGACGGATAAAAATCCGTCGGTCGGATAGTTTAAAGTGGGCGATAACGATATCCGCGGTCACGATAGCGTTAAG
>CAMOXE010000125.1 GCA_946628865.1 uncultured Clostridia bacterium
AGAAAGCGAAACTATATGCGGCGCGCAGTTTTCGTCGGATATTATTTTAAAAACGTCCGCGTTTAAACGCCCGAGGAATTTCTCTTTCAAATCCTTAAATTTTAAAACGTTTTCCGAAAGCCGCGCTTTGTGAACAGCCGCGGCGTTTGCAAATGCGGTAATTCCGAATACGTTTTCGGTGCCGCTTCTTAAGCCGTTTTCCTGCCCTCCGCCGAAAATGAGCGGCGACAGTTTTGCAGACTTCTTTTTAATAAGCGCTCCCGTACCTTTAAGCGCGTTTATCTTGTGCGCGCTGACGGAATAATAATCGATCGCGCCCGAAATCTTACAGTCGAGTTTACAAAATGCTTGTACGCCGTCGCTGTGAAAGAGGACGTTCGGATTGATTTTTTTTATTTTTGCAGCTAAACCGTTAATATCGTTCACAGCCCCCGTCTCGTTATTGACGTGAACTATCGAAACGAACGCGGTTTTATCGTCGATAAGTGACAATAGATTTTCTTCGTCGACGCCGCCGACTTTGTTTAGCGCGGCAAAACGCGTCTCTATTCCGCGGTTTTTAAGTTCTTTAAAACTCTCGTAGACTGCGGAATGCTCCCCAAGAGTAGTTACGGCGTTTCCGCGTCTTGCGGAAGAAAAAATCGCGAGATTATCCGCCTCGGTCCCCCCCGAAGTAAATACGAGTTCATACCCCGACGGAAAGAACTTTAATATCTCCGATTTAGCGGAATTGATTGAATTTTTAACCGCAATACCTCCCCGATATAAGGCGGACGGATTAAAAAAGTTGTCGTTATAACTGTCGAGCGCCGATTTTGCGACTTCGGCAAACGGTTTGGTCGTCGCGGCGTTATCGAGATATATCATTGTCATAGTCCTTTTCAATTACGCGTCTGCCTGTAAAGGCGACGAGTTTGGCGAGATATTCTTCTTTGCAGTCCATAATTACCAAATAGTTCACGCCGTCTTGCCGTAAATAAACGTAAAAGGCTTTATCGGCATATTTATTGGGGGTAGCGAATATCTTTTTGATCGCTTTATTCGAGTAGATTTTATCAAAAGATTCACTGCCTACTCTGCCGATCTGTTCCACTTCGTTATGCTCGAAAATAATTATCTTCTTCCGCGTTTTATAGTTGACGACTTTAACGAGCCAAGTCTTGCCGTTGGCGAAATTACAATCTACGCAGAAATAAACCGAGCGCTGAATAAAACGAAACAAGACCGCGGACCCGACGAAAATTGCGGCTAAAACGATAAACGGAATATCCAAAAACATTATTCCGAAATACAGAAATATAGCGGCAAGTACGACGTTTAAAATCTTTAAAACGCTGTAAACGACGTACATCGCTTTTTGAAAACCTAAATTAGTCGGATTAAACGACTCTTCATACGATATATCTCTCGTCATATTATACCTTTACGCGATTATATCACTTTTATTCGAATTAATCAAGCAAAACAACGCTAAGGCGTTGTATATCGCTATTTTTTATTTAGTGTAACGATTGTAACGCCGTGTTCGCCTTCGCCGTAATTACCGAATCTGAATTCCTTGACGAATTTGTTGCGCTTTAAATAAGCGTGGATTGCCTTACTAAGAATTTTAAGACCTTTACCGTGTACGATCCTCACCTTTTCAAGGTTGTTGACGATTGCGGAGTCGATAAATCTTTCCACCTCGATAAGCGCCTCGTCAGCGGAAAGACCAATGACGTTTACTTCTGTTTTTACCGCCACAAGCGGCTCTCTTTTTAACGAGATTTTCGGTGCGGGTTTATTCTTTTCGCCCTTTGAAACGAAATAAAGGTCGCTGATTTTCACCTTGCTTTTAATTGAACCTATCAAAATCTCGCACTCGCCTTTTTTTGCGTTTACGGAAGTTATATCGCAAAGCGAATCCATGGGCTTATAATATACTTTTGCGCCGACTATCGCATCGGATGGTTTTAGCGGTGAAAGATCTGTTACCGCGTTGCCCTCGTCGTCTTCCGAATATTTCATGTTTTCGAGTTTGTTTCTTAAAGTTCTGGCTTTAATCAGATCCCCGCCGTTCAATTCTTCTTTATCAAAGAGGATTTTTATCTCCTCGATAATTGCGTCTGCCTCTTCGAGCCTTTCTGAAACTATACGTTTCGATTCGGATTTTGCCTTAGAAAACAAAACCTCCCGCTCAGATACGAGTTTTTTTCTCTCTTCTTCGATTTCTTTTAATTTCTCAGCCTCTTCCGCTTTTATTTTAGAAATTTCTTCATAAGTATCCCTCGCCTCTTTTCTCGCTTTTTCCGCCTCTTTTAAGACGTTTTCAAAGGCGAGTTTGCCGCTGTCTAAGTAGGAATACGCCCTTAACGCAAGTTCCTTATTAAGACCTAAAGTTTCGGATATTTCTATGGCGTTTGAAGTTCCCGGAAGTCCGATATTGATTTTATAAAGCGGCGCGTAAGTTTTATCGTCGAATTCCATACTTGCGTTTTTTATTCCGCCGCATAGATACGCGAATTCTTTAAGGTAGGAATAGTGTGTGGTTATTATTCCTCGACTATGCTTTTCGATTAGTTTTTCGATTATCGCTCGAGCAAGCGCTCCGCCTTCTTCCGGGTCGGTCCCCGCGCCTATTTCGTCGATTAAGACAAGCGAGTTTTCGTCGATATTCTCAGTAATTTTTATAATGTTTTTCATGTGCGAAGAAAAGGTCGAAAGGTTTTCTTCGATGCTCTGCTCGTCGCCTATATCGGAAAACACGGATGAAAACAAAGTCATTTCGCTGCCGATTTTAGCCTGAATGAATATTCCGCTTGCCGCCATCAGCGCAAAGAGTCCTACCATTTTCAGAGTTACGGTTTTACCGCCGGTGTTGGGACCCGAAATCAATAGGTAATTATATTCGTCGCCGAAATTAAGACTGACCGGCACGACTTTGGTTTTGTCAATGAGCGGGTGCCTGCCGTCTAAGATATTAACGATCCCGTTACGCGTAAGTTTCGGCATAACCGCCTTAGTTTTATATGCGTATACGGCTTTTGCGTACACCATGTCGATATATTCGGTTATTTCTTCGTTTATAATTAAATTGTCGGCGATTACCCCGACTTTCGACGAAAGTTCGGCAAGTATTCGCTCTATCTCGTTAGCCTCCTCGATTTGTGCTATTCTTATCGAATTATTAAGTTCCAAAACCGCCGTAGGCTCTATAAACAGCGTTGAACCGGTTGACGATTGATCGTGAACGAATCCGCCGACGGCGCCTTTATATTCGCTTTTAACGGGCAAAACGTATCTGTCTCCACGTTTCGTTATTATACTTTCCTGTAAGTATTTATTCTGCTCGCCGTGTAGGTAAGAGGCAAGTTTTTCGCGTATTTGCTCGTTAAGTCGTTTTATCTGTCGCCTAAGCGACGCTAATTTTTCGGAGGCGTTATCGCTCATCGTATCTTCCGAAAGTATTTTAGACCGAATTTCGTTTTCGAGGTATGCGTCGATAAAAATCGAATTTGATTTTTGACTGATAAGCGGATATTCCGAGCCCTTTTCATCGATTGATGTCTTTAAAATCCTCGAACTTTTCAAAAGTCTCGCCACCTTAAGCAGTTCAGCCATCGAAAGCGTGGAATACTTCTTTACCCGCTCTAAAATATCGCCGAGATCGTCGTAGAACTCTATTGTCGCTATTCCTTTATCGTATAAGAGTTCATACGCCTCTTTCGTTTCTTCTAAAGCGGTTTTAGCGCATGCGAAATCGCTGTGCGGCAAAATGCTTTCAGCGCGTAGTTTACCCGATTTTAAAACGCAATATTCGGATATTTTTTCTTTAATTTTATTAAATTCGAGCGAGCATAGCGTGCGTTCGTCGGTCATGTCAGTTCCCTTTTAGAATTTCCTTTAGTCGTTGTTTTCGTGACGGTTTCATCAAATAAGTCTACTATAAAATTATGGTCGCGTTTCGGCAAGTTAAGAGCCGATCCGTTGTATAACTCAAATCTGCATTCGTTGCCCGTTTTATATCTGTTAAAATAGAATTTATGTCCCGTCTCGTCAATTATTGTCGCACCCTTAACGTATTTACAATCATTGCACGTTCTTCCGAAAGGACAGAAGATATATTCCATTACTCTTATACCGCCGCGAGTAAAGTAATACAGACCTTTCGTTGCATCGTTTCTCTGCAAATCGGAAGTTTCAATCGAAAAGACTATGTCTTTTATTCCCATTTCGCGCAAAGCGGAAACGTCCGCCGCGTTGAAAACGTTTAATCCCGCTCCCGCAATGATTTTCTTATCAAGTTTTTTACCGAGAGCGATTCCAGATAATCCGTCCGCGTAAACACCGTCGAAAAGATTTGCCAAGCCGCTCAGAATTTCTTCGTCCTTGTAAGGGAGAAAAGCGGGAACGAACAGATATACGTCCTTGCATTTTTTCTTTATTTCGTCGACTTCTGCCTTTTTGACCGACAAATAATCTTCCGGGAGTAAAACGTATGCGTCGTTTTGATTTATATTAGTTGCTTTAATACCGCCAAGATGAATATCATCGTATTGCGGACTTTCGTAAAAATTATTAAAATCAAAGTTAATATCTTGTTTTTTTAACTGTTTTACGTTTTGTTGGAACAGTTTTGCGTATAGCGCGGAACGCATTTCGTTGAGCGCTGATTTCGCAATGAAAACGCTACCTATTTCTGATTTACCGATACTCGGTTTAAACGGGTAAACGTCCGTCTTGTTTAAATTCGCTTGCAGGTCTTTTAGCGTAAGAGGTTGATTTTTAGCCACTTGCAGCGGCTCGGCAGAATAAACCGTTACGCCGTTGCAAGCAAGTTCCGCCCTTTTAAGCGGTATAAACTTACAATCGATCGTTATTTCTTTGAGTTTTTTGGGTGCGGAGAGTAATTTTTGCGAAAGCAGATTATCCTTGGTTACGTTAATAGCGTCCCCGCGCCTTGGAAAACCGTCGTATCTGAGTTTGCCGCCCATAAACACAGCGCTAGCGACCTCGTAACCGTCGCGTATGATTTTAAAGCCGTCTTTTTCGGCGAATCCGATTTTGACGTCGGGAATAATTTCATTTCCTTTGACATCCTTTATTTTAGCTACTGTTTTTCCTTTATGACTTTGAATTTTATCGGACACTATATCGCGATTTTTGCCGAAAAGGTATCCGTGAGTATAATCTCCGCGGTTAAACGTTCTTTCGACTTCGCTGAAATCGTAATTTTTACCGTCGATTGCCGCCCTATACGCCTTGACTGTAGCCGCTACATATTCGGGAGAGCGCATTCTACCCTCTATCTTTACGCTTTTTACGCCGGCAGCCGCTATCTCTTTGATTTTATCGATCAAAGACAGATCGGACAGAGAAATCGGATAATCTCCGCATTTCATATCCGCGCCGCAAAAAGAATACTTTTGCCTGCAAGGCTGCTTGCAATAGCCTCTGTTACCGCTGTTTCCGCCTATAAACGAACTCAGGTAACAATGCCCGGAAAACGAGGCGCACAGCGCGCCTTGCACGAAGATTTCGGTATCGATTACTTTGGCTATCTGCGCGACGTCCGAAATGTCGGTTTCCCTCGACAAAATCACTCGCCTAAAGCCGCTTTCTTTAGCAAGTATAGCGCTTGAAAGATTATTAACGCCCGCTTGAGTGCTTAAATGAAGTTCGGCGTCGGGATATTTTTCTTTTATTATTTTTCCGAGGAAAACGTCTTGAAGAATTAAAGCGTCCGCGCCGCCTGAAAGCGCGTCGTAAACCGAATCGAAAAATGCGGACAGTTCTTTGTCTTTTATAACCGTATTTAAGGCGACGTAAACCTTTACGCCGAGCGCGTGCGCGTATGACGTATAATATAAAAGATTTTCGGCTTTGAAGTTTTCAGCGGAGCCGCGGGCGGAAAAATTGTTAAGTCCCATATAAACGGCGTCCGCGCCGTTATTCAAGGCGGCAAAAAAACTGTCCCTGCCGCCCGACGGCGCCAATAACTCTATCATACATATATTTTAGCAGATAAATCGGATTTTGAAAAGAAAAAAACAGGCTTTTAAGCCCGTTTTAAAAATAAATTCAAATTTTACACTTTCGCGCTTGAAGTTATAAGCGCGGCGGGAACTTTCCCGACGATCAAGTTATCGTAAACCAAAACGCTGATTTTTTCGTGCGTTACTTTAGTTGAGATTTTAGTAATTATCGATATTTCGGAAACTATATTTACATACATGGCGTGGCGGGTTTGGTTTATTCCAGCGCTTTGGAACTCCGACGTGATTTCGCACTTGACCGAGGTTACGGATAACAGTTTCATATTGATTCTTTCGCCGAAACCGCTCAAAAGTCTTATTCCGCTGAACGCGCCGAGGGGTACGCCGACGCCCTCGTTCGTCTTTTTATCGATAATATCGTAAGTTTTTGACGCAATATCTGCGGATAGTCCGTTTACGGCAACGCTATCGGTTATTATCATTATGACGTCTCCGGAAGAATTTTTTTCGACCGAAATTAAGTCTTTATAGTCGTAACCGCTCTTTATAACTTCCTCGATCGCTTGATAAGACGCGTTTGATATAAGCGAACCGTAACTTTTTTCGCCGAGTTCGGATAGTATTCTGTTTGAAGAAAAATATAGCGACGTCGATAAAATCCCTATCGACAGCAAAAATATAAATACTTTAAACGCTCGGCGCTTTGATTTCATATTCTAATATATGAATATTTCAGTTGATTTTTGACCTCGAACGGAAAATTAAAGCGTTAAAATACCCGAATACGATTGCCGAGGTTATCCCTGCGGACGCCGCGGCAAGTCCGCCCGTAAACGCGCCGAATAAGCCTTGCTCAGCGCCTCTTATAGCGCCGTTGGCAAGCAAATATCCGAATCCGCTTATCGGTACGGTTGCGCCGGCTCCGCCGAAGTCGACAAGATATTCGTACAACCCGACCGCCTGCAAAAGCACCCCCGCAAGTAAAAAATACACGAGTATTTTCCCCGACGTCAGTTTCGTATAATTGATAAGAAGTTGTGCGATCGTACATATCGCGCCCCCTACCAAAAACGCTTTTAAATATCCCATTATCATTTCATATGCTAACATATTTTTACCTCTCAACGTTTTCTATGCTTACCGCGTGCGCGACGGCGGGTATAGATTCGCCCTGTTGCGTCGATACGGTTGATAAAAGTGCGCCGGTTGCAACAAAAAGAACTTTGTTTAATTCCTTCTTTAGCATTTTTTCATAAATATATGAGTTAAAGACTACCGCGCTGCAACCCGCTCCGCTTCCGCCTTGAAATTCTTTTTCGTCTATGTTGTAGATCATTTCGCCGCAGTCAACGTGGTTGCCGTAGAGATCGACGCCTTCGTCTTTTGCAATCTTTTTTAAAATCCTGCTGCCTAAAACGCCCAGGTCGCCGGTCAGTATCAAATCGTAATAATCTGCGGTTTTATCTATATTTTTTAAATGTTTTACGATTGTCGTCATCGCCGCTGGCGCCATTGCCGCACCCATGTTGTTTGC
>CAMOXE010000126.1 GCA_946628865.1 uncultured Clostridia bacterium
GACGACCGTCGATTTAAAGCTCAGCCCCTTTCCGCTATGCGTGTTGGTTTTCTTATCCTCCACGAACTGCGTAAATTTGACCGACGGTTTGGACGGTCTTGCGGCGGGAACGTCTTACGTTTACTGCGCGGCAATGGCGGCGATAATATATATTCAGACGCTTAATAACTCCGCTTTATATTCGAGCATGGCGGAATATAATAATCTCGTAATACTGTTATGCTCTTTGCTCGGCGGGCTTATCGGTTTTTTATGTTTCAACACGTTTAAGGCGTCGGTGTTTATGGGCGATACGGGGTCGCTCGCTTTGGGCGGATTGATCGCCTCGACGAGTTTGGTCAGCGGGAATATGTTTTTTATTCCGATAATCGGAATAATGTACGTTGTAAGCGGCATATCAGTAATATTGCAGGTGGCGCATTTCAAGCGCACGGGCAGGCGGATATTTTTGATGGCGCCGCTGCATCATCATTTTCAGCACAAAGGATATTCAGAGAGTAAAATAGGATTTATGTATAAGGCGGTAACGCTTGTTCTCGGCGCGTCTTGCGCTATAACGTTACTTTGAGGCTGCCGCCGATATAAGGAGAAAAATGTATTTAAAAAGAGACAAATTTTTAGTAGTGGGAATATCGAAAAGCGGAATAGGCGCGACGAGACTTTTATTGAGTCGCGGCGCCAAATGCTATATTTACGACGATAACGAAACCGAAGTCGTCAAAAGAGCGCGGGCGGAACTTGCCGAAGAGGGCGCGATAAGCGTTTCGGTAGACGAACTCGGCGAGGCAATAGAAACGTGCGACGTCGTGGTGTTAAGTCCGGGCGTTGCCATCGATCACGAAATACCCGTAAAGGCAAAGCGAGGCGGAAAACGCATAATCGGGGAACTTGAACTTGCGTCCTTGTTTTGCTCGGCGCCTATCGTTGCGGTAACCGGAACGAACGGCAAAACAACCACTTGCAGTATGATTGACTGTATACTGAAAGGCGCGGGGATTGAGAGTTTGCTTTGCGGAAATATCGGCACGCCGCTTTCTTCCGTGCTTGATAAAATAACGGATAATTCGGTAGTTGTTGCGGAAGTGTCGAGTTTTCAACTCGAAACGGTGTCGAAATTCACCCCGCATATAGCGGTGATAACGAACATTACGCCCGACCATCTTTCAAGGCATTACAATATGGAAAACTACATCTACGTCAAGAGCAGAATACTCCAATGCCAAAGAGAAAGCGAATACGCGGTTTTAAGTTACGACGATCCTACGGTAAGAAAACTTGCGGAAAAGACGAAATCAAAAGTTGTGTACTTTTCGATGAAAGAAGAGGTTGACGGCGCGTACTACTTAGACGGCAAGATATTTTTCAGAGGGAAGTACGTTATGGACGCGTCGGCAGTGCAACTGTCGGGCAAACACAACGTCGAAAACGTCTTGGCGGCGGTGTGCGTTGCGGAACTTTTAGGCATATCGGCGGAAAGCGTATCGGAAAGTCTAAAAGAATTTAAGGGCGTCAAGCACAGGATACAATTCATCGACTCGGTTGACGGAGCGGAATATTACAACGACTCAAAAGCCACTAACCCCGACGCGGCGATAAAGGCTATAGACTCGATGAAAAAGCCCACCGTGCTTATACTCGGCGGCAAAGACAAAGGTCTTAACTTCGACAGTCTGTTCGATAAAATCAAGAAAAGTTGCGTTTATCACGCCGTTCTTACGGGCGAAAGCAGATTCAGTCTTTTAAAGAGCGCGATGGAAAGCGGGTACGAGTCGGTTTCGATGGCGGAAGATTTTGAAACGGCGGTTAAACTCGCGAAGATGATAGCGCGCCCGGGCGACGCGGTGCTGTTCAGTCCCGCTTGCAGCAGTTTCGACAGGTTTTCGGATTTTGAAGAGCGCGGAGATAAATTCATAGAGATCGTGGAGAAATTCAATGCGTGATTTCGGCAAAGAAATAAAACTTAAAAGAAGAGAAAGAAGGGGCGGAGATAAATTGCTCCTTTTTTCGGTTATAGCGCTCTCGCTTTTGGGACTTGTGTTCGTATATTCGGCGAGCAATTATTCCTCGTCTTTAACTTACGGCAACAAGTTTTACGTCGCCGAAAAACATCTCGTAGGACTGCTTCTCGGCTATGCGCTTATGATTTTCGGTGCGAATTTCAACTATAATAAATACAAAAAGACGGGGATATGGCTGCTCGTCGGCGCGCTCTTACTGCTTGCCCTGTGCTTTACGCCGATAGGCGTGGAAAATTACGGCGCTAAGCGCTGGATAAAACTCGGGTCGATTACCGTTCAGCCGTCCGAACTTGCCAAAATCTGCTACATAATTTTCGTCGCCGCTTATATATCCGATAAACCGTCGAGAGCAAAGAGTTTCGTCGGTATTTTGCCGATTATTGCCGCGGGCGGCGGGATTTGTTTATTGATTATCTTAGAGCCTAACATGTCGATAACCATGTGTTTCGGTATGCTGATGCTCGCGTTATTGTTCGTTTCGGGTGTGAAAATCAAGCATTTTGCCATAATACTCGTTCCGATTTTGCTGCTCGTGCCGGTGCTTATTATTGCCGAGCCGTATAGGCTTAAACGCCTCTCCGCTTTTTTGGATCCGTGGGCTTCGCCAAAAGGCGAAGGCTATCAACTTTTGCAGTCGCTCTACGCTTTAGGCTCGGGCGGTTGGTTCGGCGTCGGACTTTTCAATTCAAGACAAAAATTCAGGTTTTTGCCGTTTTCCGAAAGCGATTTCATACTCGCCGTTATCGGTGAAGAAGTCGGTTTTGTCGGAATAATCCTATTGTTTTTACTCATTGCGTTCATATTTTACAGGGGCATAAAGATTGCCGCAGAGGCGAAAAACGCGTTCGGATTTATGTTGGCGGCGGGAATATCCTCGGTGTTTATCATACAGTCGTTTATAAACGCGCTCGTAGTTACGGGGAGTATTCCGCCCACGGGGCTTCCGCTCCCGCTCGTTTCGGCGGGCAACACTTCGCTCGCCGTGTTTTTATTCGCGTTCGGGGGTTTGTATAACGTCTCCGGAAATTAACCTTTCTTTTCTCTCGGACATAAAATACATTGTGTTTTATTTTCGGGAGAACTTATGGAAAAATTCGTGGTACGAGGCGGCTTAAGATTAGAGGGAGAAGTAAATATTCAGTCTGCGAAGAATTCCGTTCTGCCGCTTATCGCCGCAAGCGTTATGCGAGAGGGGAAAACCTATATCGAAAAATGCCCTGAAATATCCGACGTTTTCGTTATGATGAAAATAATTGAACGATTGGGTGGAAAGGCGTGGTTCGAGGGCGAAACGTTAATTATCGACGCGAAAGACATAAACGAGTGGAAACTGCCTTTGGATCTGACCGCGGAAATACGCGCTTCGCTTTTTATCGTCGGGGCGCTGCTTACTCGTTTCGGATACGCGTCGATCGCAACTCCCGGAGGTTGTAATATAGGCGAAAGACCGATAGACATACATATATCGGCGCTTAAGGATTTAGGCGTAAACGTCCACGAGGGCGATACGATAATTTTTTCCGCGTCAAGCAATTCGGGCGCAACAACTCGCTTGCGGTTTAAAAGCGTGGGCGCGACGGAAAACGCTATGATGGCGGCGGTAAAACGACGCGGCGTAACCGTGATAGAAAACGCGGCGAGTGAGCCTGAGATAGTGGACCTGCAAAACTTTTTAAACGCGATAGGCTGCAAAGTCGTCGGGGCGGGGAGCGACAGGATAACCGTCGAGGGCGTCGATAAACTATATTCCGGCGAAGTAAATTTTCGCCCGTCATACGACAGGATAGAAACCGGAACGTTTTTGCTCGCGGGCGCGGTTTGCGGCGGAGAATTGCGGTTTGAAAACGAGGCGTTGGAAAATTCTTCGGCACTTATTAAAATAATTGAAAATAACGCTTGCAAAATATATCGAAAAAATGGTAAAATAGAATATATAAATTTTACGGGCGTATACGGCGGGTTCGGTAAAGTTGTCGTAGAGCCGTATCCCGCGTTTCCCACCGACCTGCAACCGCAACTCGTCGCGGCGGCGGCGTTCTCGAACGGACTTACTATCGTTGAAGAGAGAGTTTTCAAAAAGAGGTTCGGTTACGTTTCGCAACTTGTAAAGACGGGCGCGGATATTTCGGTATTCGATAACGCTTGCGTAGTGGTCGGTAAACGTGATATAATAGGTGCGGAAATGGTCGCGGGCGACCTTCGCGGCGGAGCGGCGCTCCTTATATGCGCGCTCGGCGCAAACGGCGTTTCGAGCGTTTCCGGGGCGAGATATATCGACAGAGGCTACGGCGCTATAGAGAAAAAATTAAGAGCGCTCGGCGCGGACGTAACCAGAATAAATTACTGAGGTTAAAGATATGAGGTATAGAAAACTTATAGTTTTAAGCACGATCCTTGCGTTTATGCTTATAGTTTGTCTATGCCTCGTTTGGCTTTTCAAAGTTTCGGAAACCGAAATATCGGTTACGGGTAAAGATACGGGCGACGTATACGTCAGCGCGGACAAGGCTCTTGAAAACGTCGCTTTAGGGAAAA
>CAMOXE010000127.1 GCA_946628865.1 uncultured Clostridia bacterium
AAAAACAAAGACAAAACCCCAACTGTAACTCGCCAAAACTCCAAGGCGGTCGCCAAAAGATGTTTTAAGCCTTGCTGTTAGAGGTAAACTCGCAAAATTTTCGCGTGCGGCGTTAAACGAGCGTTCTCGGTTTTCTATCGTGTACAGCGTGGAGTTTTCGCCGGACAAAAGCATTGCTATCCCCGAGCAGCCCGTAGCCGTTCCGAGTTCCAAAATAGTCTTAGGCTGTTTTATACCGCAAAGCAGCATTAACTCGTTTAGTCCGTCGGTTAAAATCGTCGGAACACCTTCGCTTTTGGTCAAATCTCTTAGTTGCGCAAGTTCGATAGGCAAAGACAATTTGGCGTTATCGCCGAGAAGTCCCGTTATATAGTCGTTCATTATACTTCGGTCAAAACGGGAAGAATCATAGGATTTTTCTTAGTTTTCTTCAAGACGTAATTCCTCAGATTTTTCCTTATCGCATTTCGTATTTCGCTCTTATCGCCTACTGCTTTGACGTCAAAGTCGGATATGGTAGAGCAAACCAAACGCTTTAGATCCGAAACGTGTTCGTCGGACAAAATACCGCCCTTGATTATAATATCCGGATCTTGAATAATTTCTCCGCTATCCTCCGAAATACAGCATACCGCAACGATAAAGCCGTCCTCGGCAAGGTGTTTTCTGTCGCGGACTACGCTTTCTGAATCGTCTATCGCAATGCCGTCAATATACCTTGCGCCCGCCTGTACCCTTTCGCCGCGTTTCATCGCCTTTTGTGAAACCTCGATCGTGTCGCCTATCTCGGCGATCAACATATTTCCGTCTTTCATACCTAAGGATTTCGCGAGGTTGCAATGCTTTTTAAGATGCCTGTATTCGCCGTGAACAGGGATGAAAAACTTCGGCTTTAAAAGCGTGTGCAAAATCTTGAGTTCTTCTTGGCAGGCATGCCCCGAAACGTGGATTTTAGCAATGGATTTATACACGACTTCAGCGCCTTTTTTATATAGATTATTGATTACTTGGTAAATACTGCGCTCGTTTCCGGGGATCGGCGACGCGGAAATAATTATAGTGTCGTTACTACCGACTTGGACTTGGTTAAAATCGCCCGCAGCCATACGCGTAAGCGCGCTCATCGGCTCGCCTTGACTTCCGGTAGAGATAATGCAGAGGTCTTTGTCCGCGATGTTTTTGATTTTGCCTATATCTACGACCATATTCTCAGGCAAACGAATTTCGTCGACTTTAGTCGCCGCTTCAACGACGTTTAGCATACTTCTGCCCGAAAACGCGATTTTGCGTTTATGTTTGACCGCAAGATCGATTATTTGCTGAAGTCTATGGACGTTAGTAGCAAAAGTCGCAACGATAATGCGCCTTCTCACGTTATCCATAAACAGCCTGTCCAAGGTCTCGCCGACGACATGCTCGCTCATCGTATAGCCTTCTTGCTCTACGTTAGTAGATTCGCAAAGGAGAAGCGTAACGCCTTTTTTACCTATAGCGGATATTCTCGGAATATCTATCATCTGTCCGTTTATAGGTGTCAAATCGATTTTGAAGTCCCCCGAATGATAAACGAGACCTATCGGCGTAGTGATCGCCAAAGCGCAACTGCCCGGTATGGAATGGTTTACATGGATAAATTCAACCGTAAAACAACCGAGTTTTATCGTTCCGCCGGCTTTAATGCAATTGAGAGAATAGTTATTAAGTCTCTGCTCTTTGAGTTTATGCTCCGCGAGCATAAGCGTGAGTTTGGTTCCGTAAACCGGAACGTTGATATCCTGCAAGACGTACGGAAGGGCCCCGATATGATCCTCGTGGCCGTGAGTTAAAACTATTCCGCGTATCTTTTCTTTGTTCTGAACCAAATAACTTACGTCAGGTATAAGAAGATCGATTCCGGGCATGTCTGCGTTCGGGAAAGTAAGCCCGGCGTCGATTACGATAATGTCTTTACCGTACTCGAGCGCGGTCATATTCTTTCCTATCTCGCCCACACCGCCTAAAAATCTGACTTTTAAAGTGTTTTTATTTTTCAAAATTTACTCCGTTTTTAAGCCAAAACGTTTGGCTTGTATAGTCTATTTAATATTACTGTTGTTTTTGGATAAAATTAACGGATATAATAGCCGAAAAAGCGGAATTATATCGAATCAGCGCTGCATTTCGGCAATGGTCGCGGCGATTTTTTCGCGTATTTCGGTAAATTTAACGATTTTTGCCTTTTCGCCCTCGACGAGTTCCTTTGGCGCTTTAGCGATAAAGCCGGCGTTGGAGAGTTTGCTTTCGGCGCGCTTTATCTCGCTTTCCGCCTTTTCGAGTTCGCCTTTAAGCCTTAATATTTCTTTATCGAAATCGACAAGTTCGCCGAGCGGAATATATATCTCCACGCCCTCTAAAATAGCCGAAGCCGTCTTTTCGCCTATCTCGTCCTTGCTGTTGACGAATTTGATTTCGTTCACGCTCGCAAGTTTATTTATATAGGCGGCAAAACTCTTAATGAGCGGGCGATTTTCGGTTACGACGAAAACGTCTACTTTGGTAGACGCGCTCGCCCCCGTTTCTACCTTTATATTTCTTATCGCCCTGATTATTTCCATCAACTTCTCCGTCGCAAGCCTGTCCTTTTTATAGGTGCGGTGAGAATCGTACTTCGGGAAACTCGAAATCATAATACTCTCGTCTACGCCCGGAATATTCGAATATATTTCTTCGGTCACGAACGGGATAAACGGGTGTAAAAGTTTTAAAACCGTCTTAAGGACGTAGCAAAGCACGCTTGCGGTATCCGATCTCTTCTTAAGGTCGTTGC
>CAMOXE010000128.1 GCA_946628865.1 uncultured Clostridia bacterium
AGTGGGTGAGTGTGGGTGCGCCAATTGAGGACTCTGTACCCCGCCTCACTCACGACCGCGAAAGCGTCTAACATAATATCTTCGAGCGTTTCTCCTGCGCGAAGTCTCGCTTTCAAGGCGTCGGTTTGGTCTTTGAGTTCGCCGTCGGTCATTTTCTCGTACTTCGGCGAAAGCGCGAGGATCTTTTCGGTCTGAGATTTAATGCGCTTAAGGCTCAACCTCGAATCGGTGTTTAAGATATATCTTATAAGTCCCATATCAGTCTCCGTTTATATGATAACTCTATTTTACTATATTTATAATGTTTTTACAATTTATTTCTGTGAATTTTATGTAAAATTTAGCAAATTTCCGCGACGCTAAGATCTGCCGAGGGTTACGGACGCCGCTGTCAGAATAAAAACGCTTTTCGCGCCTGCGGATTTTAATTTCTTTGCGACAAGGTTCGTCGTTGTTCCGGTAGTTAAAACGTCGTCTATAAGCAGTACGGTTTTATCTTCTATCAGTTTACGGTCTTTAACCGCAAAACTGCCCGATAGGTTGATTAACCGCTCTTTTTGCGAAAGTCCGACCTGACTGCCCGTATCTCGCGTCTTGACGAGCGCGCCGCGAATAAACGGAACCGAAATGCGCTTTGAAAGCGCTGAGGCGAGGAATTCGCTTTGGTTATATCCCCTTTCTTTTATCTTGTTTGCCGAAGTCGGAACGCATACCACCGCCTCGCACGGATAAAAGGTTTTAAGATACGTTTTCTCCATTTCCGCCGCCAACTCTTCGGCTAAAAACTTTCTGCCGCGATATTTGAGGTTTAAAAGTGCAAAACTTATCGGAGCGTCGTATGTAAACGCGCTGCGCGCGACGTCGAAATACAGCGTTTTGCCCGCGCAGTCGCTGCATGCGGTCGTGGGATACGGCGTCTTGCGCCCGCACCTGTCGCAGATATAACGGTCGTTGCGAGGCAGGGC
The DNA here is from genome assembly GCA_946628865.1 of uncultured Clostridia bacterium. Classification (GTDB taxonomy): domain Bacteria; phylum Bacillota; class Clostridia; order Christensenellales; family Borkfalkiaceae; genus UBA10281. The sequence continues at coordinate 966 of CAMOXE010000128.1, forward strand.
GGCGTCGCAATCTCGGCATAACGGCTTGTTGCCGAAAATCTCTCTGCCGCAGAAAGTACAAGTATAATTTTGAGGAAAGAAAACGTTTTTCAATAAAGTTTTTAAGGCGTCCATAAACTAAAATAAGCCGCGGCGGCGCGATAAATTAGTCGCGCCGCCGCGGGGAAAGCGTTCATTTTTTAATCTCTTCGTCGGTTTCGCCGTAAGTCGCGTTTTTGCAGCGTTTTACTATAAGCGACGAAAAATCGTCGAACTCGTTTTCGTCGATAACTATTTTATAACTCGACTCTTCTTTAAAACGGACGTGCAGAGTAGAATATCTGACGTTTTTTATCACTTCCGTAATATCCGACAGCGCGTATTTCTCCTTTAAAAATCCGAAATTCACTTCGAGAGAATTGTCGGTTACGGTATAGGCGGAGTTTAATATAGCCGCCGTAATCAGCGTTCCTACCGCTATCGGGAGTACGAGACTGATTACGATAGACAGAGTTTTATAGACCCCGAGTTCTATCGATTGCGCCGCGGCGTTATACAGTCTTATGCCGTTCCATATAAGCGCGGTGAGCGCGAGGGCGTAGATAACGCCGAACAAAACGTAAAACGTCGCCGAATATTTAAACCTGAATTTTGCTTTCATATATAAATTATATACGACGCGCAAAAAAATTGCAAGTTTATATCCTCTTTTTTTGCAAAAAACGCTCGGATATGTTATAATACGATACATGAGCATACTTGAAATAAAGGGTCTGTCGCACAGATACGACGATAAAGACCTGTTCGTAAAATCCGATCTTACCGTAAACAGCGGCGAGCATATCGGCGTGGTAGGGTTAAACGGTGCGGGCAAATCCACGTTTATAAACATTTTGGCGGGCAAACTCGTGCAAGACGACGGCGAAGTCCGCCGCGCGCAGAACTTGCGCGTGGCGTATCTCGACCAGCACGCGACGCTCGACAAATCGCTTACCGTGATGGAATATCTTCGAGCGGCGTTTTCGTATCTCGACGCCGTAAACGAAAAACTCGAGGCGATATATCTCGAAATGGCGGAAGCCGACGGCGAGAAATTAGACAGACTTATCGCGAAATCTTCCCGACTCCAAGACGAACTCAACGACGCCGACTATTACGATTTAGAGGCGAAAATAAAAAAGGTCGCAAACGGTCTCGGGGTGAATAAGTTCGGCTATGAGGCGATTATCGGCACGTTATCCGGTGGCGAACGCGCAAAACTGATGCTTTCAAAACTGCTTTTGGAAAGTCCGGATCTCATGCTTTTGGACGAGCCTACCAACTTTTTGGATATTGAGCATATCGATTGGCTGTCGAAATATTTAAATTCTTACAAAAAGACGTTTCTGGTTATTTCGCACGACTGCGCGTTTTTAAACTCGGTGGCAAAGACGATCGTCAGCATAGAGAACGGCTCTATACGCAAATTTTCGGGGAACTACGACCAATACCTCGTTCAGCGCGAGATTTTAAATAAGCAGTACGAGGACGACTATAACCGCCAACAAGCCGAGATAAAGCGACTACAGACGTATATCGACAAGAACAAGGCTCGAGCCGCCACCGCGGGCATGGCCAATTCCCGAAAGAAAATGTTAGACAGAATAGAGGTTATGGCAAAGCCCGTTTCGGTAAGAGACTGTAAGTTTTCTTTTCCGTATACCGAACTCAGCACCAAAGACCTTTTGACCGTCAAAGACCTTAAAATCGGCTACGACAAACAACTTATTCCCGACGTAACGCTTAAACTCACGTCCGTTGACAAGGTGTGGATAAGAGGGACGAACGGCGTGGGCAAGACTACGCTTATAAAGACGCTTTTAAGGCGTTTGCCGCCGATCGGCGGGACTTTTTCCTTCCACGTCGCCGCAAAGATAGGCTATATCGAGCAAGACCTTAAATTCGACAATCCGAATCTTTCCGCTTATCAGGCGTATGCGTCGGCATTTCCGTCCGCTACGCAGAAGGATATACGCGCCGCGCTCGCCAAAGTAGGGCTAACGGGCGATCTGGCTGTAAATCCCATATGCAAACTCTCCGGCGGGGAGATGATGCGGCTAAAACTCGCCGTTGCCTCAGAAACGGCGTCAAACGTCCTTATTCTGGACGAGCCGACGAATCATCTCGACGTAAAGGCGAAAGCCGCGCTCAAAGAGGCGTTGACGAATTACCCCGGTGCGCTCATTTTAGTTACTCACGAGCCGGATTTCGCCGATGGGCTTTGCAATATCGTTTTCGACGCGAAAGCGAAGTAAAAAGGCAATTTAGGGCAAAAAACGCGAAAATTTTATTAAAATTAAAAAAAGTACGCAAAAACAGTTTACAAATTCATATAATATGTCTATAATAATGGCGCTGTCAAAAAAATACTTGACGGTAAGACAGGTCAAAGCGCGCAGAAAATCGGTACATAAAATATGACGGCGCGCCTACGGAGGGGAAATGAAATACTTAAAGTGTCCGCGTTGCGATTTGAACTATATGCCCGAGGGCGAAAAATATTGCGACGTCTGTAAGGCGGAACTGAAACTCTCGTCTAAGATAAAATTCGTCGCGATGGACGATGACGAGCAAGATCAGGTGCTTTGTCCCGTGTGCAAGCGCAATTATATGGATTACGGCGAGGAGATGTGCAGGGAGTGTCGCGAAGAGGCGAGCGAAAAGTCCGCCATCGAGCCTGAGGCGGAAGTAGATCCGGATACGGACGAGGAGTGGAGAAACTATCTCGACGAGGACGAAAAAGAGGCGATAAGCAACAAAGGCGACGAAGAGGAAATGCTTTCGCTTTCGCAACTCGAAGAGGAAGAGGCGAAGGAACTCTTTGACGACGAAGAGGCGCCCGAAGATGACGACGAGTACTATGAGGGCGGCAGCGACGAGGACGATTTCGAGTACGTTGACGCCGGCGAGGGATACGACGAGGACGAAGAAGAGGAAGAGGACGACGGGGAAGAAGATTTCTGATCGGTTTTCCCTTGCGCGGGTATAAAAAGTCGGCTATAAGTCGATAATACGGCTATGATAAAGACCGTAAACAACATATCCGCAGTAAAAAAAGAGATAGAGAACTGCCTCAATCTTGACGTAAACGTCAAGGTGAATTTGGGCAGGAATAAGTTCGTGCATTACAAAGGGAAACTGACCAACGTTTATCCCGCGTTGTTTACCGTATCGCCATACGGAGATTTCAGCGGGAAAACGAGTTTTTCGTATTCGGAAGTGATGTGCGGCGCGGTAACCGTAAAAAAAGCCGAATAAAAATAATCGCTCGAAATTCTCGGGCGATTTTTTTCGTCCCGGAAATAAAATTCGTGATATAAGAAATTGTTATACTTGCGGCGGCAAAAATCCGTTGACAAGCGGTTTAAAAAGGTTTATACTATTGCCATAAAAGGAGATTCGCAATGAAAAAGGTATTCGGCTTTTATTTTGAATATTATTTTTTCACCCGAAATTGATATAATATCGGTTTTTTTGCGTTACTGAAAATTTTTAAGACCGATATAACGAAATATCGGTCTTTTGTTTTTCAATGAAAGGAGAACTTTATGATAATAGTAGTAAAAAAGGATTGCGACAAAAAACAACTCGACAACCTTATCGGCTGGGTAAAAAAGCAGGGTTTAGGCGTGGACGTCAGCGTGGGCGAGAGTTCGCTCGTGTTGGGGCTTATCGGCGACACTCCGAAAGTGGATATCGACCTCGTGCGTTCGATGGAAATAGTCGAGAGCGTAAAGCGTATACAAGAGCCGTATAAAAGCGCGAACAGAAAATTTCACCCGGACGATACGATAATAGAAGTCGGCGGGCATAAGTTCGGCGGAAATCATTTCCAGATGATAGCGGGTCCTTGTTCGGTAGAAAACGAAAAGCAAGTCGTTGAAGTCGCCAAGGCGGTAAAAGCGGCGGGCGCCACGCTTCTTCGCGGCGGCGCGTATAAGCCGAGGACTTCGCCGTACTCGTTTCAAGGCCTTGGCGAAAAGGGCATAGAACTTTTAAAGATCGCCCGCGAGGAAACCGGACTTCCGATAGTCACCGAGATAATGAGCGAAAGACACATCGATCAATTCAAGGACGTCGACGTGGTGCAGATCGGCGCGCGGGATATGCAGAACTTCCAACTTTTAAAGGAAGTCGGCAAGATG